>DMZT01000355.1:0-4262 GCA_003484865.1 Stenotrophomonas sp. | reverse complement strand
ATCCGCCACCGTGCACTGGACACACATCGCACACAGCCGCGCCGCGCTCGGGGTGGCGGCCACCCGCGCCTGGCTGCAGGAAAAACAGGCGCGGCCCGGCGTGTTCAATGCCGCGAGAATCGCCACCCAGCTGGACGCGCTGGAACGCGGCGTCGGCCAGACCTATTTCGACATCATCCTGGAGGTATTCGCCGCCCATCCCACCTTGCAGCTGCGCACGGACTGAGCGGCTGCGGGGCGCGCCCATCGAGCCGACGGGTAGTTGTGGCCCTGCTCGCCACCTTCTGGAGCCGGCTTGTCAGTCAAGTTGCTCGTAGCTACGATCATTCAAACGCGGAAAAGCACTCACCTTGGGTTGGCAGCCCCGTAGTGGATGGTCGGGCTGTGTTCTCATTGATGAGCCGTCGAGCTCTCCAATGCGAAGCCGATAGCGCTGGAAAGCCAGAATCCGTTCGGCAGGTGAAGGAGTATCTGCAATGAGTAAAGGAAACACGAGTGGCGGTGGCGCGAAGTCCGGGGGCGGTGGAAGCAAGGTAAGCGCCCCTGGTCCTGGTGGGAGCGGTCCGGGGAACGCCGGCGGCTGGCCCAGCACAACGGGAAAGCCTTCAGGCGGAAGCCGTAGCAACGCACCTCCCCGCGGCAAGTAACGGTGCTGTAGGGCGTCGACGCTGACGTCGACGCCCTTTCATTCGATCCCGCCTCCGGTTGCCGGCTGACAGGCGCCCCGGCCTATCAGGCGCGCGGCGCAAAAGGTTGCCAACGGTCTCCCAGTCCGATGTGAGGGTCAGGGGTCCGGATACTGGGACCGAAATGCCTTGAGACGTTCCCGGCACACGCCAAGCCGTCGGCATCGGCAAATCAGTCTTTTTCGACGACCATGGTCCAGAGAACGGTGACCATTCCGGGCTTGGCTGGATCCATGGTGCTCTGCGGGAACACCGACACAACCTTCCACCCTTTCGAATACAGCTGCGGAACGGTCACTTGGCCAACCGACTTGCATTGGAAGACGGTGCTGTCACTGAAGGGGGTCATGACCCCGGCCGGTGTGATTTGTTCAGTGGCGAGGCAAACCTCTCCTTGCGCGGCAGAAGCGGAGCCGGCCACGGCGAGCAGGGAGGCAAAAGCAAACGAAGTCCAGCGCATGAGCATTCCTTGGCGAGCCGACGTCGTGGCGGCGCTCAGACGATAGCGTATTGACACGGATGGGTGAAATGATTGGGCGCGGGGCCCCTCTCCCTTGACCACTGCCCACCAGCCCGCCCTCACGGGGCGCCATGGCTCCCGATCAGCACGCCATAAGCCTTGCCTCCCTTGTCCACCGCACGTTCGACGACCCTGGCGCGCTTGGCTGCGCCCCATGGACAGGGATACGACGTACCGAAAGCTCCATCACCTGCTGGCGGGTCAGACTAAACTTGGTGACCTCGCGCCGTGTGGCGCGGCCCGTCGCACCATTTTTTGGCATGATCGTCCGCGTCCCGATTGGCGTCGCAACACGATCTTTGGCTCCCGACGAGCCGTCGCAGCACCATCGCAACAAAAAATCCCGTTACTTGCCGCTTTCGGCGGCAACCCGCGTTCACCGACCGAGACGCACTCCATTGCAAGCCACTGATTCAAAACAAAAGAACAGCAGCACCAAGGCCTCGGCCGAGCACACCCCGCTGATGAAGCAGTTCTTCGCCGCCAAGTCCGACTACCCGGACCTGCTGCTCTTCTTCCGGATGGGCGATTTCTACGAGCTGTTCTACGACGACGCCCGCAAGGCGGCGCGGCTGCTGGACATCACCCTGACCCAGCGCGGCAGCTCCGGCGGCGCGCCGATCCCGATGGCCGGTGTGCCCGTGCATGCCTACGAAGGCTATCTGGCGCGTCTGGTCGCCCTGGGCGAGTCCGTGGCGATCTGCGAGCAGATCGGCGACCCGGCGCTGGCCAAAGGCCTGGTCGAGCGCAAGGTGGTGCGCATCGTCACCCCCGGCACCGTCACTGACGAAGCGTTGCTGGACGAGCGCCGCGACACCCTGCTGATGGCCCTCTCGCGGGGCAAGAATGGCTACGGCCTGGCCTGGGCCGATCTGGCCGGTGGCCGCTTCCTGGTCAACGAAGTCGATTCGGACGATGCGCTGGAAGCCGAGCTCGCGCGCCTGGAACCGGCCGAGCTGCTGGTGCCCGATGAAGAGAACTGGCCCGCCTTCCTGCAGTACCGCAATGGCATCCGCCGGCGCGCGCCCTGGCTGTTCGATGCCGACAGCGGCCGCCGCCAGCTGCTGAATTTCTTCAAGCTGCATGACCTGACCGGCTTCGGCATCGACGACAAGCCGCGCGCCACCGCGGCCGCCGGTGCCCTGCTGGGCTATGTCGAAGAGACCCAGAAGCAACGCCTGCCGCACCTCACCGCGATCGCCACCGAAACCGCGAGCGAAGCCATTGCCATGAACGCGGCCACGCGCCGCCATCTGGAGCTGGATACGCGCGTCGATGGCGATACCCGCAACACCCTGCTCGGCGTGCTCGATACCACGGTGACGCCGATGGGCGGTCGCCTGCTGCGGCGCTGGCTGCACCGCCCGCTGCGCCTGCGCGAAGTGCTGGTGCACCGCCACGATGCGGTCGCTACGCTGATCGATCGCGGCGCCGAGGGCGACGTACGCGATGCCTTCCGTGCACTGGGTGATCTGGAACGCATCCTCACCCGCGTGGCGCTGCGCTCGGCGCGCCCGCGCGATTTCTCCACGCTGCGCGATGGCCTGGGCCTGCTGCCCGAGGTGCGCGCGGTGCTCGCACCGCTGGATTCGCCGCGGCTGATCGCGCTGCACGATGCGCTGGGCTCGCATGACGAATGCGCGCATCTGCTGGCCAGCGCGATCGCTCCGACCCCGCCGCTGAAGCTCAGCGATGGCGGCGTCATCGCCGAAGGCTACGACGCCGAGCTCGACGAGCTGCGTCGCCTCTCCACGCATGCGGACCAGTTCCTGATCGATCTGGAACAGCGCGAGCGCATCAGCAGCGGCATCGCCACGCTGAAGGTCGGCTACAACCGCGTGCACGGCTACTACATCGAAATCAGCAAGGGGCAGTCGGAGAAGGCGCCGGTGCATTACACGCGCCGCCAGACGCTGACCAATGCCGAGCGCTACATCACCGAAGAACTGAAGTCCTTCGAAGACAAGGTGCTGTCCGCGCGGGAACGCTCGCTGACCCGCGAGAAGTTCCTGTACGAACAACTGCTGGACATCCTCGCCAGCGGCCTGGAGCCGCTCAAACAGTGTGCCGCCGCGCTGAGCGAGCTGGATGTGCTGGCCGGCTTCGCCGAACGCGCGCAGGCGCTGGACTGGGCGCGACCGGAACTGGAGACCGGGCCGTGCCTGAAGATCGAGCGCGGGCGTCATCCCGTGGTCGAAGCGGTACGCGAGCAGCCGTTCGAACCGAACGATCTGGACCTGCATCCCGACCGCCGCATGCTGGTCATCACCGGCCCGAACATGGGCGGTAAATCCACCTACATGCGCCAGAACGCGCTGATCGTGCTGCTGGCCCACATCGGCAGTTTCGTGCCGGCCAGCCGCGCGGTGATCGGCCCGATCGACCGCATCCTGACCCGTATCGGCGCCGGCGACGATCTGGCCCGAGGGCAGTCGACCTTCATGGTTGAAATGGCCGAGACCAGCTACATCCTGCATCACGCCAGCGCACAGTCACTGGTGCTGATGGACGAGATCGGCCGCGGTACGTCCACCTATGACGGCCTGGCACTGGCCGATGCGGTCGCACGGCATCTGGCCTACCAGAACCGCTGCTACACGCTGTTCGCCACGCACTATTTCGAACTGACCGCGCTGGCCGACGAACAACACGAAGGCGGCGCCAGCGGCATCGCCAACGTGCACCTGGATGCGGTGGAACACGGCGACGCACTGGTCTTCATGCACGCCGTGAAAGATGGCCCGGCCAACCGCAGCTTCGGCCTGCAGGTGGCCGCACTGGCCGGCCTGCCGAAATCGACCGTCGCCCAGGCGCGGCGCCGTTTGGCCGAGCTGGAGCAGCGCAGCCATGAGACGCAGTCCGCCGTGGTGGCCGCGCAGGCGCTGGATGCACCGCAGCAGTTCGGGCTGTTCAACGCACCCAATACCGCCGCACAGGATGCGCTGGCCGCGATCGATCCGGACGAGCTCACCCCGAAGCAGGCACTGGAAGCGCTGTACCGGTTGAAGACGCTGCTCTGAGGGAGCGTCCGGGCTGGCCACGACCAACGGTCGTGG
>DMZT01000420.1 GCA_003484865.1 Stenotrophomonas sp. | reverse complement strand
GGGACTACCCAAACGACTTGCACCTTTTGCCGGCTCGCCCAAGACCTACCTCTCTTGCTCGGCTGACCGGCCGAATGCTGGAAGCTGTGTTCGATCCCGGCCCCAATGCCCGTCATGCAACCCCAATGACTACCTTCCCGAATGGCCCCTCCTGAAGCCGCTTGAACGCGGCAGGCGCTTCGGAGAAAGGAAACACCCGATCGATCACCGGCTTGATGTCGAAGGCGTCGATGGCACGGTTCATCTCCTCGAAGGAGCGCCGATGCCCTACGGAAACGCCGCGCAATGTGGCGCGTCGGAGCTGAAGCGGGACCGCTGGCATCCGCAGTTCGGTGTCTTCCATGAAGCCGATCTGGAGGATATGCCCGCCGCCGGCCAAGGCCTGCACGGACTGGCGCAGATTGTCGCCGCCGATCATCTCCAGGATGTGGTCGGCGCCCCCGTCCTCTGTGAGGTCGGCAACCGCCCTGGCCCAGTCCGGCGTTTGCAGGGTATTGATGGTTGCCCAGGCGCCAAGGCCCCTTGCCCGGCTGAGCTTGTCCTCGCTACGCGATGTGACGATCACCCGTGCGCCCAGGGCGGTAGCAAACTGCAGACCGAAGAGCGACACGCCGCCGGTCCCCTGGACCACGACGGTCTGTCCCGCGCGCGCCTGCGCCGCTTCAGTCAGTGCGAACCATGCGGTGAGCGCGGCGACCGGCAGCGTGCAGGCTTCTTCATCAGTAACCGACGTGGGCGCGTGGACCGCTACATCTTCGTGGATCACCACGTATTCTGCGAGCATGCCCGGCAGCGGACCGCCCAGCGACAGTCCGTGCCGGAGGATTTCAGCCGGCGGAGGATCATCCAGCCATTGGGTCCAGAAGTTGCCGACGATCCTGTCGCCGGCTGTGAATCGTGTGGTGCCCATGCCGGTCGCGACCACTTCCCCGGCCATGTCCGATACAGGCACGAAGGGCATTGCAGGGGGCGTCTGAAGTAGAGCGCCGTTGATGACCAGGGCATCGCGGTAGTTCAACGATACCGCGGCAACCTTGATCAGCAACTCATTGGGTCCGGGCTGGGGGACCGGTCGTTGCACCATCTCAAGATGCGCCATTCCCCATCGGGGAAGCTGCCATGCCCTCATCAATTTACCCATCATCAACCCTCAGGTGTCCCGCTGGATCGCGGTCGGCCAGTCTATTGGCGATAAATGGTATTCATGGCTGAATTACACGCTATAGACTGACCACTTCAACTCTCCAATCGACACCGATATGACGACCTACAGCGCGTCCCGGCTTCAAGGCATCAGCGTGTTCGTCCACGCCGTCGACAGCGGCAGCTTCACCGCCGCCGCCCAGCGGCTCGGTGTGACCAAATCGGCCGTCGGCAAGAGCGTGGCAACGCTCGAGCAACGGCTGGGCGTGCGGTTACTGGCGCGCACCACGCGCCGGCTGTCCCTCACCGAGGAAGGCGCGGACTTCTATCAAAGCTGCGTACGGGTGTTGGCCGAGCTGGACGAAGCCGAAGCGCGGGCAGCGTCACGCCGGCGGGAGGTAGCAGGTACGTTGCGGATCAGCCTGCCGGTGAGTTTCGGCAGGCGGTGGGTCGTGCCGCAACTGCTCGAGATGACAAAACGGCATCCCCTGCTTCGCCTGGACATACGGCTCTCCGATCGTGCGGTCGATCTTCTGGAGGAAGGCATCGATATGGTGGTGCGGTTGGGCGAGCCAGGCAACAGCGCCTTCCTGTCGTCCAGGTGCCTGGGCCATCAGTGCGTGGTGACCTGCGCGTCGCCTGCCTACCTTGCAGAACGCGGCTCCCCGGCATGTGCAGCCGATCTTGCCGCCCACGACTGCCTCACCTTTGCAGGCGAAGGGGGCACCGTGCCCTGGACGCTGCCGGGGGAAACGGCCGGCACGACTACTGTGGTGATCGACGGCCGGCATACCATCAGTGACGGGGAGGCGCTGCGGATGGCGGCGATCGATGGGCTGGGTATTGCCCAACTGCCGACCTGGCTTGTGGCCGATGCGCTTGGCAGCGGCGCACTGATCGCCGTCCTGGCACCTCAGGGCGTACCAGGGACGCCAATACAAGCCATGTGGCCAACGACCCGCGACCTCGCGCCAAAGATCCGGGCCACCGTGGACGAACTGCTGGCTCATTTCCTGCCGCTCGCGCCCTGGGATTGGCCTCCACAGGCCCACCGGTCGCCCACCGCTGCCGTTTCCCGGCCCACCCTCATGGGCAGCGGTGTGGATATCGCATGATCCAACGCGTCCATCGCTGCTCAGTCGGCCGGTTTGGGCTCCCTTTGGGGTCGCCTTGCGCTGGCAGTGGCTGCGCGCTTGAGGGGCCGCCCCGCGCCCGCTGCTGCCCTTGCCTTGAGGGCTCGCTCAACGGTGGCAACCAACGCTCCCAGCGATTCCATCTGGGTTTGCAGCTGATCGGCGCGTGCGCGCTCAACGGCCGCCGCAGAGATCGCCTCAGCCCGTTCATCGACGCCTTTGCGGATCCGGGCTTCTAGATCTTGCAGCGCTGCGCGGCTCTGCGCCGCCTGTTTCGCCAAGCTCTCTGTCAGGCCTCGAGCCTCCTGGCGCGCGCGATCAACTTCGGTGTTGAGCCGATCTTCGGTTACGCGGAAGTGGGTCGCCATCTCCTGTCGTTCGGCGTGGTGCGCCTGTTGTAGTCCATCGCGCTCGGCGCGAAGCTCGGCCAGCTGCTGCTCCAGGCGCTCGGCACGAACCTGGGCGCCGTCGCGCTGAACGCGCAGGTCCTGGGCCTGTGCGGTCGCGTCGGCCAGCTGGGTGCGCAGCAGTTCGATGCTGGTCTGTGCCGCGACCACCTGCGCCTGGGCCAGCTGCAGCTCTTGGCGTCCTTGCGCGTGCAGTGCGTGCGCGGCGGCCACTCGGGCCACTTCGTCGGCCAGCGCGGCATGCTCGGCGGCCAGTTCGCGGCGCGCCTGCTCCGTAGCCCCTTCCAGGGCCGCGCTCCAGCAGCGTTGCGCCAGCGCTATCACGTCGTCGGGCACCTCAGGTCGCCCCGACTCAAATGCCCGTTGCCGCAGTCGGCTGCCCACACTGGACCACCAGGTCTCCAGCCAGCGGGTCACTGTATTGGGCGAGCCGGTGCCGAGGTGGGCGCGGATCCGTTCCACGGTGGGCCGTTGGCCGAGGCTGACGATGTCGTCGGCGGCGTGGTGGACATCGAGCTCGGTGAGGCCGCGGGCCATAACAGGGTCTCCGGCATTCAAGTGAACGTGGCGGGGACGCTAGTTCCGATAATGTAGAATTATCGGAAGTAGAAACCCGGATATGTAGTGAGGCATACATAGTACATATGAAAACCATCACTTCCGCGACCGTTGACCGGGTTCTTGCTCTGCCCGACCCGGCCCGGCTGTCGGCGCAGGCCGCAACCGCCGCTAACCAGATCCTAGCGGCGGCACGCAGCGCCAATACCACCCGCAGCTACCGCACTGCCCTGCGCTACTGGGCCGGCTGGTACCAGGGCCGCTACGGCCAGCCGCTGCTGCTGCCGCTGCCGGCGGCAACGGTGGTGCAATTCATCGTCGACCACGTGGCCCGCGACACCGCCGAGGGGGTGCGCTGGGAGTTGCCGGCCGCGCTGGACCAAGCGCTGGTGGCGGCCAGGCTGAAGAGCCGCCCCGGCCCGTGGCGGTTGGCCACCCTCACCCACCGCGTCTCGGTGCTGAGCAAGGTCCATCAGCTGCAGCAACTGCCCAACCCCATCGACAGCGCCGAGGTGCGCCACCTGCTGGCCAGCGCCCGCCGGACCGCGCACAAGCGTGGCGAGCGCCCACGCAAGAA
>DMZT01000051.1 GCA_003484865.1 Stenotrophomonas sp. | reverse complement strand
AGCGGGCCAGGGCCGAGCGTGGCTTGGACGGCGCCTGCGGCGGTGCCGTTTGCGCGCCAGCGCTGACCGGCGCTGCACGTCGGATCGATGCCGCACCCGCGCTCGGCGTGCGCAGCGCACGGTTCACGGTGATTTCCGTTTCGCGGTAGATCTCGGCCACTTCTTCCGGCGCACCGTAACTGCCGGCCACATCGGCGATCACCTCGGCCTCGCTGCGGCCCGGCTGTGCGGCCAGCTCCGAGCGCAGGTACTCCTCGGCGTCGTACAGGGCGTCCTGCACCATCGCCGGATCGGCGTCGTGCAACGCCGCGCGCAGCTGTGCCAGATACGCCGGGATGGTGGTCGGCAAGGCCCGACCGGCCACGGATTCGATGTTCATGCGGTTACCCCTTCCAGGACGGAATCGACGGAATCACGGGTGGCACGCCATGCGGCGGTCCAGTGGCTGAGCACTTCACGCCCCGTGTCATTGATGCGGTAGTAGCGACGCGGCGGACCCGCCACCGACGGTTCAACATGGCTTTCCAGCAACCCGGCCCCTTCCAGGTTGCGCAGCACCGGGTAGAGCGCGCTCTGCTTGCCGCTCAGCACGCCCTCACCGACCCGCTCCAGCTCCTTGGCGATCAGGTAGCCGTACAGCGGCTCACCGGCCTTGGCCAGCACCGCCAGCAAGGCCAGGGAGACCGTGCCGGAGCTGAGCTCTTTCTGGAATTTCTTGAGGTGGACCTCGTGGTCGCTCATGACGGTCTCCGCTAGCGTGGAGTCCACACTAGTCCGAAGTTCGCTATAGCGGATGTGTCGTTAGTCACCGTGCCGCAGGACATCCCCTGGCTGGCCGTAGCCGGTGCGCTTCGCGCACAATCGGGCACTCCCTTCCTGAACGGGTCTGCCATGTCGCCACGTCGTCCTGCCCTGCTCACCCTCGCCCTGGCCTGCCTGCTCCCCGGCCTGGTCAGCGCGGCCACGCCTTACCGCAGCCCGCAGCAGATCCTGGACGCGTCGCCGGACAGCGACTGGCGCACGCCCGACCCGGCCAACCTGCTGTACATGAACCTGCCCGCCGGCCGCGTCATCATCGAACTGGCCCCGGCGTTCGCGCCGCAGCACGTGGGCAACATCCAGACCCTGGCCCACGAGCATTTCTGGGATGGCGAGAGCATCTACCGCGCGCAGGACAACTTCGTGGTGCAGTTCGGCGATGCCGATGCCGACGATGCCGCCAAGGCAAAGCCGCTCGGCAGCGCCAAGCGCACGCTCCCGGCCGAATTCCAGCGTGACAGCAAGGGGCTGAAGGTGAGCCTCCTGCCCGACCGTGATGGCTGGGCCGACCAGACCGGCTTCGTCGACGGCTTCCCGGTGGGCCAGGATCGCAAGGACGGCAAGACCTGGCTGGCGCATTGCTATGGCGCGCTGGGCGCCGGCCGCAACAACGAGGAAGACAGCAGCATCGGTGCCGAACTGTACGTCGTGACCGGGCAGTCGCCGCGTCAGCTGGACCGCAACATCACCGTGGTCGGCCGCGTGCTGCAGGGCATGGAGCTGCTCAGCGCGCTGCCACGTGGCCCGGCCCCGATGGGCTTCTACGCCGATCCGGCGCAGCGTACGGCGATCCAGTCGATCCAGCGTGCCAGCGATGTACCGGCCGCGGAACGCCCCAAGCTGCAGGTGCTGCGCACGGACTCCAGGACCTTTGCCGATGCGACCGAAGCGCGCCGCAACCGCGTCGATGATTTCTACAAGCGCCCGGCCGGCCACATCGACCTGTGCAACATCCCGGTGCCGGTGCGGTAAGGCCGCGCCACCGGCGCGGTGAACGTGCATGGGGGTGGACATGCCCGTCCCGGTCGCGCCGGCCGCTGGCCGGCTGATCGCCTCCGCAGAGGCGATCTCTATCGCTTCTGGGACACCGCCACACTGCCGAGAATGAGCACGCCCGCCACGACCATCGCGCCAGTCACCGGTTCGCCCAGGAACAGCCACGCGAACAGCGCGCCGAACATCGGCACCAGGTAGGTCACAGTCGAGGCACGGGCCGGACCGATGCGGGCGATCAGGCGGTAGAACATCAGGAACGCCAGGCCGGTGCAGACCACGCCCAGCGCAATCGCGCAGGCCCAGGACAGCATCGGGATCGGGGCGGTCGGCCAATGGGTCAGCGCCATCGGCAGCAGCAGGATCGCCGCGCAGCCGAGCGTGGCACCGGCCGAGGCCGCCGGTGGCAGGCCGGTCATGTGGCGCTTCACCAGATTGACGCCCAGGCCATACAACAGCGCGGCCAGGGCACCGGCCATCACCGCCGCACCGATGCTCAGACCGGACACTTTGGCCGTGGCCAACACCACCACCCCGGCGAAGCCGACCAGCAGGGCGATCGCGCGGCGCATGCCGATCTTTTCGCCGAAGAACAGGAACGCGATCAGCGCGGCGAACAGCACGGTCATCGCATTGCAGATCGCACCGATCGCGGCCGGAGCGCGTTGTGCGGCCCAGGCGAACAGCACGAACGGAATGGCCGAGTTGATCAGCCCGATCGGCGCCAGCCACAGCCAGCGGCGGGCCGGGAACTGCGCGCGCGCCTGCCACAGGAACGGCAGCAGCACGAGCGCGCCGAGCAGCAGCCGCACCTCCACCAGTGCATACGGTCCGAAGGCTGGCACGGCCACCCGCATGAACAGGAACGAGCAGCCCCATATCGCGCCCAGTGCGGTCAGTTCCAGCGGCGTGCGCCAATCGCGCGCCACCGTAGCGGCGGCCAGCGGCGCTCCGCTCATGACCGGCCCCCGAAGCAGGGCAGGCGCGCGGGACAGGGGGTAAGGGGCGGCAACATGCGCGTGAATCCGGGGGGGAAGGACGACAGCATCCGCCTGCCGTCAGGCACTCACAAGCGCGTAGTATCCGTGCAAGCCACAAATATGATTTGGGTCTCGACCATGATCCTTCGCCCTGCCCTGTTGCCCGCGCTGGGGGTGTTCGCGGTTGCCGCACGCCACCAGAACTTCGCCCACGCCGCCCAGGAACTGCACCTCACCGCCAGTGCGGTCAGCCACCATGTGCGACGGCTGGAAGACCTGCTTGGAACCATCCTGTTCCAGCGCCATGCGCGCGGCGTGCGGCTGACGGCCGAAGGCCGCCAGCTGGCCGATGCGGCGGCGGCGGCGCTCAGTGATCTCAATGCAGTGGCCGGCAACCTGCATCCGCAGGCGGACATCGTGCCGCTGCGGGTCACCACCATCCGCTCGCTGTCGTACTGCTGGCTGATTCCGCGGTTGCCGCGCTTCACCCAACAGCATCCGCGCATGCGTATCGAGCTGCAGACCAGCACCGAACTGGTCCGCTTTGACGAAACCGGTCCGGAACTGGGCATCCGTTACGGCCTTGGCCAATGGCCAGGCATGGCCGCGCATCACCTGATGGACGATGAACTCTGCCCGGTGGCCTCACCTTCCCTGGCGGGCGTCTCGATGCTGCGCGAACCGGCTCAGATCGCCGCCTTGCCGCTGCTCAGCGACATGTCGCCGCAGGGTTGGCGCGATTGGTTCCGGGCGGCGGGTGTGCGCGGGTTGGACCTGCCCTCGCTGCACACCTTCAGCGACAGCACCGATGCGATGCGCGCCGCGGTCTACGGCATCGGCGCAGTGCTGGCGCGCAAGCACATCGCCCAGCCCTACCTGCAGCGTTATGAGCTGGTGCGCCTGCCCGGCCCCGCACTCAAGGCGCGCTACGCCTACTACGTCGTCCACGCCGAACACCGCCCACTCAGCCCGACCGCGCAGGCGTTCATGGACTGGCTCAAGCGCGAGGCACTGGATGAGCGCACCCCGCTGCCCGCACTGCCCGATGAACTGCTGGGCCTGCCGCCTGCGGACGGCACGCACGACTGAACCGGACGCCACGGTCCGGCGCATGTCCTCACCCGATCTTTTCCGCGTGCTGGCTAGGCTGGAGTCCCTTTCCCCGAGGCTCGACCCATGGCCCTGTTGCGACTGCGAATCACCGGCACCGAAGACGATGCACGTGCCATCACCGACCTGCTGCAGAGCATCGAGGGGATCGAACACGTCGAGGAAACCGACGACCTGATGCCGCACATGGACGACGACGATTCCAGCTCGGCCGGCCTGTCCGATGACATCGGCCCGGGCACGCACGAACTGGAAGTGGAAGTAGGCAACGCACTCGGTGCCCAGCGCGTGCGTGACGCCGTGCAGGAACTGGCGCTGGAACTGGATGTCTTCGTGGAATACGAGCAGGACGAAGGCTGAGTCAACCGTCGTGCCGCGCTTTCAGGCGCGGCACGACCGGTCTGGTCAGCGT
>DMZT01000127.1 GCA_003484865.1 Stenotrophomonas sp. | reverse complement strand
GCCGCCGCCGGCGGCAACCCGAGCGCCAGCGGCGCGAAGATCGCCGAGGTTGACGGCTCGACCGGCTGCCCCAGCGCGGCCAGCGCGGACTGGTAGGCCTTGTACGTCGCCGCGTTGTACGCCACCAGGATGATCCGGCGCGGCTGGCGATGCGAGCGCTGCCACGTCAGGGTCTCGGTGGCGGCGATGTGCGCGGCCTGGTGCAGCGGATAGCCGAACACGCCGCAGCTGATCGCCGGGAAGGCGATCGATTCCAGATCCAGTTTTTCGGCCAGCTGCAGCGATTTCCAGTAGCAGTTGGCCAGCAGCGCCGGCTCGTCGCGCAGACCGTCCTGCCAGACCGGGCCGACGGTGTGGAACACATGCTTCGCCGGCAGCTCGAACGCTGGCGTCTCGCGCACTTCGCCGGTCGGGCAGCGCATGCCCGGGCGGATCTCCGGCAGGGCGCTACAGGCCTCCAGCAGCTGAGGGCCGGCCGCACGATGGATCGCGCCGTCCACGCCACCACCGCCGAGCAGGGATTCGTTGGCCGCATTGACGATCGCATCCACCGCCAGGGTCGTGATGTCGCCCTGCCACACTTCGATCTTCATGCGTACCGCTCCTTACTGACTGTTACCGGGTCCATACAACGGAATGACGTGCCTGACCTGCACGTTACCCGGCAGGACATCTAGGCTGCGTCATCGTCGTCTCAGGCAGTGCGACCCGCCCGAGCGCTGGCTGACCTTCACACGATGCCGCCGGATCGCTTCACCGCAGATGAAGCGCCCCATGCAAAACGCCCGCCGATGTGGGCGGGCGCTTCGTTCTTACGGACCAACGGGCAGATCAGGGCAGACCGGCCAGCCAGTCGTCGTCGGAGCCTTCGTTGATATCGGCAAACAGCGGGGTGGAGAAGTAGCGCTCGCCGGTGTCGGGCAGCATCGCCAGGATCACCGCGCCGGGTGCGGCCTTGGCAGCGATGTCCAGCGCGCTGGCGACCGTGGCACCGGCCGAGATGCCGACGAAGATGCCTTCCTCGGCCGCCAGCCGGCGCGAGGTCTCGATCGCGCGGGCGTCGTCGATGGTCAGCAGTTCATCGTAGACACCGCGGTTGAGCACCTCCGGCACGAAGTCCGGGGTCCAGCCCTGGATCTTGTGCGGCTTCCAATCATCGCCTTTGAGCAGGGCGGCGCCTTCCGGCTCGGTGGCAACGATGCGCGTCTCCGGGCGGGCCACTTTGAGCACCTCGCCGACGCCGGTCAGGGTGCCGCCGGTGCCCCAGCCCGTGACGAAGTAGTCCAGCCGCTTGCCGGCGAAGTCGCGCAGGATTTCCGGGGCGGTGGTGTTGCGGTGATACGCAGGATTGGCCGGGTTCGCGAACTGGCTGGCCAGGAACCAGCCATGTTCCTCGGCCAGTTCCTTCGCCCGGCGCACCATGCCCGAGCCGCGCTCGGCGGCCGGGGTCAGGATCACCTTGGCGCCATAGGCGCGCATGAGCTTGCGGCGCTCGATCGAGAAGGTCTCCACCATCGTGGCCACGAACTTGTAGCCGCGCGCGGCGGCCACCATCGCCAGCGCCACGCCGGTGTTGCCCGAGGTCGCTTCCACGATGGTATCGCCGGGCTTGAGCAGGCCCTTGGCCTCGGCGTCGAGAATGATCGCCAGCGCCAGTCGGTCCTTGACCGAGCCGCCGGGGTTGAACGACTCGACCTTGGCGTACAGGGTGACGTGCTCGGGGGCGAGACGGTGCAGGCGCACCACCGGGGTGTTGCCGATGGTGTCCAGGATGGAGTCGTACAGGGCCATGGGGATGCTCCGGAGAAGTCGTTGCCGCCCGGGGGCCGTGCGGCAGGGGGAAAGGGTCGGGCCGGTGGCGGCGCAAGGCGCCCGCGCGCGGCCGGGCCGGGGTCGGTCAGACCGTACCGCTGGCATATGACCGCGCGAAATGACCTGATTACCTTCTTAAACAACGTTTGGTTATAAGCTGGTGACGGCATTTGCCCTACAGTCGGATGGCCCCCTCTCCATGCGCCGTATCGCCCGCCCATGACGCTGACCCAACTTCGCTACCTGGTCGCCATCGCCGACGCCGAGCTGAACATCACGCTGGCGGCGTCCCGTGTGCACGCCACCCAGCCCGGCCTGTCCAAGCAGCTCAAGCAGCTGGAGGATGAACTCGGCTTTCTCCTGTTCGTGCGCAAGGGCCGCAGCCTGGAAGCGGTGACCCCGGCCGGCGTGGAAGTGATCGGCCGCGCCCGCGCCGTGCTTGGCGAGGCCAACAACATCCGCACGTATGCCGCCAACCAGCGCCGTGAAAGCCAGGGCCAGCTGGTGCTCACCACCACCCATACCCAGGCGCGCTTCGTGCTGCCGCCGGCGGTGGCGCGGATCAAGCAGGCCTACCCGCAGGTCAGCGTGCATCTGCAGCAGGCTGCCGAAAGCGACGCGCTGGACCTGCTCAGCCAGGGCGACGCGGACATCGCCATCATCAGCACCGCCGGCGGTGAACCCACTGCCGGCCTGGCCATTCCGCTGTACCGCTGGCGTCGGCTGGTGCTGGTGCCGAGATCGGA
>DMZT01000281.1:2728-3240 GCA_003484865.1 Stenotrophomonas sp. | reverse complement strand
ATAGGGCGTGGGACCGTCGCCCCCGGTTTCGAGGAAGGCGCCGGAATCACCACGGGGGGCCGCGGGGCGGACGCGCTGCCGGCGCCGACCTGCAGGGTCAGCGGCTGGGTGCGGCTGCTGCCCACCTGCAGCGCAGGAATCTGCAGGGTGCCGGTGCGCTTCGGGCTGAGCGCGACGGCATACAGCGCGCGCGAGGTCATCGCGCCGTTGCTCCACTGCACCTGGCGGCTGCTGGTCTGGCTGCTGAGATCGAAGTCGGTCCGCAGCGGGCCATAGTCCGGCGCGCCGCCGCCCGCATCGGATTCGATGTTGAGGGTGACGGTATCGCTGTCGGTGATCTGCTCGCGGTCGAGCCAGGCGCGGGTCTGCGCGTGCGCGGCCATGCTCGCGCACAGCAGCAGGGCAAGCCCGGCGCGCAACCAGCGCTGTATCGTGGAGTGTGTCATCGCCCTTCCCGTTTCCTGCGTTCGTTTTCCAGCTGGAACTTGGCCCGCAGCAGGCTGCCGGGGTCA
>DMZT01000281.1:0-2393 GCA_003484865.1 Stenotrophomonas sp. | reverse complement strand
GCCTGCTGCATGCGCTCGCGCTGGGCCGCGTCAGCCTGGGCCTGCGCCTGGCTGTCGGCGGCCTGTGGCGACTTCCCGCCCTCGGATTGGCCATCCTTTGGATCACCGGATGCCGGCGGCGGTGACTGCCCCTGTTCGCCCTTGTCCTGCGGCGGCGAGGACTGACCGTCGTTACCCTGACCCGGGTTCTTGCCGGGATCGGGCGGGTCGGAGGGCGGCTTTTTCCCGTCCTTCTGATCGTTGTTCTGATCGTTGTTCTGTGGCGGCTTGCGCTTGCGGGCGGCATCGACGGCGGCGCGGTTGGCGACCGCATCGGCCATGCCCGGATGCTGCTTCAGCGCACGGTCGTAGGCCTCGATGGCGGCGTCGTACTGGCCCTGTCGCGCCAGCGCGTTGCCCAGGTTGTACCAGCCGGCATCCGTATCGATGCCCTCGAACTGCTGCTGCGCCGCCTTGAAGTCACCCTTGCGGTACGCATCCACACCGGTGGACAGGCGTTGCTGATCGACCTGGTCGGCGCGTTGCCACCACGTTCCCTCGGCGGCATGTGCCGTCGTCGGCAGCGCCATCGGCAGCGCCGCCATCATCACCAGCGCGGCCAGCGCGCCGCGCCGCCGGAAGGCGAACAGGGCCAGCAGCATCAGCGGTGGCAACAGCCAGAACCCTTCATCGCGCCACGTGCGGCCCTGCCCTTCGCGGCTGTCATCGGCACTGACCCGCGGGGTCAATACGTCCAGCGCCGCGAGATCCTTGTCATCGGAGGCGATACGCGCATAGCGGCCGCCGCCACGGCTGGCGACACCCCGCAGCGTGCCCTCCTCCAGCCGCGCCGGCACGATCTGACCCTCGCCGTTGCGGTAGGCCGCGCCCTGCGGCGTACCCAGCCCGAGCACGGAGACCACGAAGCCCTGCGCGCGTGCCGAGGCAGCGGCCTGTTCGGCATCCGCATCGGCGCGATCGGTCAGCAGGAGAATGTCGCCACCGCGTGC
This sequence comes from Stenotrophomonas sp., assembly GCA_003484865.1. Taxonomy (GTDB): domain Bacteria; phylum Pseudomonadota; class Gammaproteobacteria; order Xanthomonadales; family Xanthomonadaceae; genus Stenotrophomonas. The sequence goes on along the minus strand of DMZT01000281.1, from coordinate 1,404 downwards.
GCCGGATTGCTGCAGCAGCTTCACCGCCGTCTCCAGCGCACGGTCGGCACGCTGGCCATCGCGCGGCATCACGTCCGGCGCCAGCGCATCCAGATACAGCGCGACATTGGCCATGTCGTCGGTCAGCGGCGCCACGGTGTAGGCATCGTCGGCGTAGACGAGCAGCGCGACTTCGCCGCCCTGGCGCTCGCGCAGCAGCGTGGCCAGCTTGGCGCGCGCCTGCAGCAGGCGCGACGGTGGCAGATCGGTCGCGGTCACCCGCGAAGAGAGATCCAGCGCGACCACCAGCGGCGACGGCGTCTGCCACAACGGCTGTGCGACCTGTCGCCATGAAGGGCCGGCCAGCGCCACGATGGCGGCCGCCGTGCCAAGCAGCAGCAGGATCAACCCGCCCCAGGCGCGACGGTCGCGGCCGACCAGCAGATGGCGCAGCAGATGCGCATCCACCGTCTGACGCCAGACATTGGCGCGACGGCGACGCAGCCACCAGATCGCGACCAGCAGCGGCAGCACGAGCAGCGCCCACAAGGCATCGGGGCGGACAAAATGCAGGGCGTTCCAGCTCGCGCTCATGTCCAGCGCCTCGGCAACAACCCCGCCAAGCCGGCCAGCAGCAACGCCAGTGCCAGCGGCGGGGCGTAGCGTTCGATCCGCGGCCGCACCGCCGGGCCCGCCGATTTGACCGGCTCCAGCCGTTCCAGCTCGGCATAGATGCCGGCCAGCTCATCGGTATTGCGCGCACGGAACGAGCGGCCGCCGGTGAGCTCGGCAATCTTGCTCAGGGTTGCTTCGTCGACCGGGTCTTCGCCGGGGGCGATCTGCACGCCAAACAGGCTGATGCCCCCGTCGCCGCCGAAGGCCACCGTATAGACGCGCACACCTTCGGCCTGGGCCAGCTCGGCCGCGCGCAGCGGTTCGAGCACGCCGGCATTGCTGACCCCGTCGGTGAGCAGGATCAGCACGCGCTGCCCTTCCGGCTGTTCGCGCAGGCGTTTGACCGCCAGCGCGATCGCATCGCCGATCGCGGTCTCGCGCCCGGCCAGGCCGACCACGCTGTCGCGCAGCTGGTCACGCACGCTGGTGAGGTCGGCCGTCAACGGGGTCAGCGTATAGGCACGCTCACCGAAGATCAGCAGGCCGACACGATCGCCCACACGGCGATCGAGGAAATCGGCGAGCACGGCCTTGGCCGCGGTCAGCCGCTCGACCACCTGATTGCCAAGCATCATGTCCGCTTCGCTCATGCTGCCGGAGACGTCCACCGCCAGCATCATCTGCCGGCCCTGCTGTGGCGGCGTCACCGCTTCGCCCAGCTGCTGCGGTCGCGCGGCGGCCACGCACAGGCAGGCCCACGCCAGCCATAGCAGCGCGCGCCCCAGTCGTGGCCCGGCACCGCCCGAGGCA
>DMZT01000354.1 GCA_003484865.1 Stenotrophomonas sp. | reverse complement strand
CGCACGCCGAAGCGCTCGCCGGCACGCCCGGCCGCGAACAGCTCGCCGCCGGTGGCGCCGTACAGGCAGGTGTTGCCGATGATCGCGGTGTTGCGTGCTTCGAAGCGCGCGCCACGCGGCGGGCGCACGACCAGTCGGCCGCCGGCCATGCCCTTGCCGACGTAATCGTTGGCTTCGCCCTCCACTTCCAGCTGCAGGCCACCCACGTTGAACGCACCGAAACTCTGCCCGGCGGTACCGCGGAAACGCAGCGTCAGCGGCGCATCACTCATGCCCTGGTTGCCGTGCGTGCGCGCGATCTCACCGGACAGGCGGGTGCCGATCGAGCGGTCGGTGTTGTGGATCAGGAAGCGGTGTTCACCGCCGAGCTTGCCGGCAATGGCCGGGGCCAGCAGGCCGTCCATCTGCGTGGCCAGGCTGTCCGGCGATTCGTACAGGCGCTGCGCGGCGCAGTGGCTGCCGGCGTACTCGGCCGGGTTGAGCAGGCGCGACAGATCCACCTTGACGCCCGGGCGCGGCGAGACCTCCAGCTGCAGCAGCAGGTCGGTGCGGCCGACGATCTCGTCCAGCGAGCGCACGCCCAGGTAGGACAGCCAGCCCCGCACTTCCTCGGCCAGCAGGCGGAAGAAGTTCTCCACGCGCTCGGGCAGGCCGGTGAAGTACTGCGCGCGCAGGCGCTCGTCCTGGGTGGCCACGCCGGTGGCGCAGTTGTTGAGGTGGCAGATGCGCAGGTACTTGCAGCCCAGCACGATCATCGGCGCGGTGCCGAAGCCGAAGCTGTCCGCGCCCAGCAGCGCGGCCTTGATCACGTCCAGGCCGGTCTTCAGGCCACCGTCGGTCTGCAGCAGGGTGCGCCCACGCAGGTCGTTGGCCACCAGCGCCTGGTGCGACTCGGCCACGCCCAGTTCCCACGGCACGCCGGCATAGCGGATCGAGCTGACCGGGCTGGCACCGGTACCGCCGTCATGGCCGGACACGGTGATCAGGTCGGCGCCGGCCTTCACCACGCCGGCGGCGATGGTACCGACGCCGGCATGGCTGACCAGCTTCACCGACACCAGCGCGGTCGGATTGACCTGCTTGAGGTCGTAGATCAGCTGGGCCAGGTCTTCGATGGAGTAGATGTCGTGGTGCGGCGGCGGCGAGATCAGGCCGATGCCCGGCTTGGCATAGCGCAGCCGCGCGATCAGTTCATTGACCTTGTGGCCGGGCAGCTGGCCGCCTTCGCCGGGCTTGGCGCCCTGGGCGACCTTGATCTGCAGCACCTCGGCGTTGACCAGGTACTCGGCGGTGACGCCGAAGCGGCCCGAGGCCACCTGCTTGATCTTGCTGCGCTTCTCGGTGCCGTAGCGCACCGGGTCTTCGCCGCCTTCGCCGGAGTTGCTGCGGCCGCCGAGCCGGTTCATGGCAATGGCCAGCGCTTCGTGCGCCTCGGGCGACAACGCGCCCAGGCTGATGGCGGCGGTGTCGAAGCGGCGGAACAGGTCTTCGGCCGGGGCTACTTCGTCCAGCGGCGTGGGCGTGGGCGCGGCCTTGAGCTGCAGCAGGTCGCGCAGCGCCGACACCGGGCGGCCGTGCACGGCCTCGCAGTAGCGCTGCCAGTCCGCGGCATCACCACTGCGCGCGGCACGCTGCAGGGTCATGACCACGTCCGGGTTGTACATGTGGTATTCGCCGCCGTGCACGTACTTCAGCACGCCGCCCACGTCCGGGCGCAGCAGGTCGTTCCAGGCACGCACGGTGAGTTCGCGGGCTTCGTCGTCCAGGCGCGCAAAGCCCACGCCGGCCACGCGCGAGGCGGTGTCCGGGAAGCACAGGTCGACCACCTCGTCATCGAGGCCGACGATCTCGAACAGCTGCGCGCCGCGGTAACTGGCCACGGTGCAGATGCCCATCTTGGAGATGATCTTGGACAGGCCCTTGTAGATGCCCTTGCGGTAGCGGCGGCCGATCTGCGACTGCTCGCCGCCTTTGCTCAACTGCAGGATGCCGCGCCGGCCCAGGTCGAACAGCGTCTGGTAGGCCAGGTACGGGTACACCGCGGTGGCACCAAAGCCGAGCAGGCAGGCCATGTGGTGCGCGTCGCGCGCGGTGCCGGTTTCCAGGATCAGGTTGACGTCGCAGCGCAGCCCGGCGTTGGACAGGTGGTGATGCACCGCGCTGGTAGCCAGCAGTGCATGCACCATCGGCCGGTCGGCGACCGGGTAGCGGTCGCTCAGCAGCAGCATCACGATGCCCTCGCGGGCGGCCGCCTCGGCCTCGGCGCAGATGCGCTCGATGCCGGCCTTCAGGCCTTCGTCCAGGCTGTAGGACAGATCGATCAGCCGGTTCTTGTCGGCGTACTGCTCCATCTTGATCAGCTGGCGCAGCTTGCGCTGGCTGAGCACCGGCGAATTGAGGATGACATGGTTCACCGTCTCCGCACCGGCGTGGAAGATGTTGGTCTCCTTGCCGAGCTGGGTGGACAGCGACATGACGCAGTCTTCGCGCAGCGGATCGATCGGCGGGTTGGTGACCTGCGCGAACGCCTGGCGGAAGTAATCGTAGAGCGGCCGGCTGTGCTGGCTCAGCACCGCCATCGGGGTGTCATCGCCCATCGAGCCGGTGGCTTCCTGCTCGGTCTCGGCCAGCGGCCGCAGGATCTGCTCGACCTCTTCGGTGCTCAGCTGGAACAGCTTGTGATAGCTGCGCAGGGTGCGCTCGTCGAACGGTTCCTCGACCAGCGAGGGATCGATCAGCTCGGTCTGCAGGTAGGTCACGCCCTGCTGCAGCCACTGCTTGTACGGTGCGCGGCCGCGGTTGATGCGGTCGATGGCGTCCGAGTCGAGCAGGTCACCGCGCTTGAGGTCGATGGCCATCATCTCGCCCGGCCCCAGCTTGCCCTTGCGCACCACGCGCTCGGCCGGCACTTCCCACACACCGGCTTCGGAGGCGACCAGGAAGTGGCGGTCGGAGGTGAGCATCCAGCGCGCCGGGCGCAGGCCGTTGCGGTCCAGCGTGCAGGCGGCATAGCGCCCATCGCAGGCCACGATGCCGGCCGGGCCGTCCCACGGTTCGCTGTTGAGGCCGTAGAACTCGTAGAACGCGGCCAGGTCGGGGTCCTTGAACTCCAGCGACTGGGTCGCCGGCGGCACCAGGATGCGCAGCGCCTGGATCAGGTCCATGCCGGCGCTGACCATCAGCTCCAGCATGTTGTCCAGGCTCTGCGAGTCCGAGCCATGCATGGAGATCACCGGGTCGAACTCGCCGATGTCGAAGCGCGGGGTCTTCCACACCTTGCTGCGCGCCTGCGCCCAGCGGCGGTTGCCCTCGATGGTGTTGATCTCGCCGTTGTGGGCGAGCATCCGGAACGGATGCGCCAGCGGCCAGCGCGGCAGCGTGTTGGTGGAGAAGCGCTGATGGAACACGATGGCGCTGGAGGCCAGATCGTTGCGCTGCAGATCCACGTAGAAGCGGCTCAGCTTGTCCGGCAGCACCATGCCCTTGTAGCTGATCGCATTCGGGCTGAGCGTGGTGACGTAGTAATCGGCGTGCTCGCGCAGCTGCTGCTCGCTGCGGCGGCGGGCCAGGAACAGGGCCAGGGTGAAGGCGGCCTCGTCCTGCGTGGCACCGGCATCGACGAACACCTGCTCGATATGCGGCAGCGTGTCACGGGCGAGCTGGCCACAGACGCTGGGGTCGGTCGGCACCACGCGCCAGCCGACCGGCTGGCAGCCGGCGTCGCGCAGCTGCTGTTCCAGCGTGTCGCGGCAG
>DMZT01000445.1:667-2793 GCA_003484865.1 Stenotrophomonas sp. | reverse complement strand
AGCCATCGTCACCATCGATTTGGAAGACACCATCGGTGCCGCCGCGCACAAGATGAGCGCGCACAAGATCGCCGCCCTGGTGGTGATGAAGGACGATGCGCCGGTCCGGATCGTGTCCGAGAAGGACATCGTGCGCAGCCTTGCGGAAGATGGTCCCCAGGCCGGCCGACGCGTCATTTCCAGCTTGCCGTCGGCAGGGCTGGAAGGCATCGGCCCGGACGCCACCCTCAAGCAGGCGATGGCGCTGATGACCTACTCGCGTCACCGTCATCTGATGGTGACCGAAGGCACCAAGCTGGTCGGCATCCTGAGCCTGGGCGATATCGTGAAGAACCTGCTCAGCGAACTGGAGCTGGAAAAAGCGGTGCTGCAGGACATCTACATGGCGGCGCACTGACCTGCCCGTGTCCTGCTGACGGGTAACGCCGGCCGCCGGCCGGCAAGCCCACGCTGGAGAATCAACGCCGGCCTTCAAGGCCGGTCAGCTGCTGAAGGTCCGACAGCAGCAGCCGATAGGCTGCCTGCTGTGGCTCACCTGCCGGCTGCCGCAACACCCACGACGGATGCACCGTCGCGAATGCGCGGGTGCCGTCCTCCAGTGAGTGCCAGCGTCCGTGGTTGGCCATCAGGTTGAACCCGGCGCCGAACACCGCGGTGGCTGCGCTCGCCCCCAGGCAGACGATCACCTGCGGTCGCACGTTCTCGATCTCGCCCATCAGCCACGGCCGGCAGGCGTTTATGTGGGTGATCTGCGGCTTGCTGTGGATGCGCCGCTTGCCACGCCGTTCAAAGCGGAAGTGCTTGACCGCATTGGTCATGTAGAGCGTGCGGCGATCAATGCCAAGGTCGCGCAGGGCGCGATCCAGCAGTTGTCCGGCGGGCCCGACGAACGGGTGTCCGCTGAGGTCCTCGCTGTCGCCAGGCTGCTCGCCGACCAGCATGATCCGTGCGTCGTGCGGGCCTTCGCCGAACACGGTCTGCGTGGCCGGCTCCCACAGCGGGCAGCGGCGGCACGCAGCGGCAGCATCGCGCAGGGCATCCAGTGTGGCAGGTGGGGTATCCGTCGCTGGCGCGGGTGAGGCGATGGCCTCGGGGATACGCCGTCGCGGGGCCTGTGCTTCACGGTTGTGCATCTCCTGCACCCGGTCACCGGCATCACGGACCAGGTGCGGCAGCAAGGATGCTTCGGGCAGGTGTTTCCAGTATTTGGCCGGCATTTCCTGCTGCATCATCCGCGTGTTGAGCCGCGCCGGATTGAAGATGTTGGCGTAGTAGGTGCGCCACAGTTCTTCGCGCGCATCTTCCACCGGCGCGTCGCTCTGGTGGCCGCCCGGGCCGAACGACAGGTGTTGCCCGTCCCAGTGCACGCTGCGGTAGGGGGTCAGGATCGCCCAGCGCATGCCGGCGAAGCGACGCGCGAAAAACGACGCCACGCGGTCCACGATCTGGTGGTCCGGTTCGAACCAGGCAATGAAGGCGTCCTGCTCGCCGGGTACCTCACGGAAGCGGACGAAGGCCTTCATCTTGTGGGAGTCGCGACGTACCGCCTGGCTCAGGGCCATGGCGCGCAGCACGTCAGGATCGGCGGGGTTGGTGAGCAGACTGCGCTCGCCATGGGTGATGCGCCAGAGCATGCGGTAGAGCAGCGACATCCGTTGCGGGTCGCGATGGCACAGGCAGATGGCGGCCAGCTCGACAAACGCTTTGGAGACATACATCTGCGGCTCGGCCAGTGGCGTACGGCCATCGTCCAGCGAGGTCAGTGACGGGGCATCAAGCAATGAAGCCCCCTGATCCTGCAGCCAGTCCAGCTGATCCGGTCGCACCGCATGGCGCAAGGCCAGGCGCGCGGCCGCGCGCCATGCATCCAACGACCACGCCGGGTCGACACGCACACTCCAGCGCGACATGTCAGTGGGCGGCAGCGTCGGGGAACAACGCGCCCTGTCGCGGCGGTGGCGCCAGCCGCGCCCGCAGCGTGGCCGGGTCATCCAGCTGCTTGCGCGGATGGTGGTCGGCCAACTCAACGAACGGCAGCAGCTTGCTCATCGGCGCACGCAGGCGGGCCACATCGGCCACGCGCAGGCGTCCATGCCGCCGCGCCATCAGTACGCGCTTGACGTTGC
>DMZT01000445.1:0-443 GCA_003484865.1 Stenotrophomonas sp. | reverse complement strand
CAGTACGCGCTTGACGTTGCGCACGCCGAGCCCGGGCACGCGTAGCAGCAGCTCCTTGGGCGCGATGTTGAGATCGACCGGGAAGCGCTCGGGGTGGCGGATCGCCCAGGCCATTTTCGGGTCGATGTCCAGGTCCAGCATGCCGCCCTGGGTGGCATCGGTGATTTCCTCCACGCCGTACCCGTAGAAGCGCAGCAGCCAGTCCGCCTGGTAGAGGCGGTGCTCGCGTGCCAGTGGCGGTGCCTGCAGGGGCAGCGCCTTGCTCGCATCGGGAATGGGGCTGAAGGCGGAGTAATAGACGCGGCGCATCCGATAGTTGCCGTACAGATTGTCGGCCGCGCTGAGGATCTGGTTGTCGCTGGCACCGTCGGCGCCGACGATCATCTGGGTGCTCTGCCCGGTCGGCGCGAAGCGGGGCGCGCGGGCCCGGCGGCCGCGCAAGG
>DMZT01000444.1 GCA_003484865.1 Stenotrophomonas sp. | reverse complement strand
TGGCGGCAATCACGGCATCGGCGGCGCTGCGCGGGCGCGGTGCCGGCGGCGCGACGTCCTTGCGGGCCGCTTCCAGCGCACGCTGCACGGCGCTTTCGTCGTAGTTGGCCGCCGCCACGATTTCGACACCTTCCTCGATCCGGCGGTTGGACAGGATCACTGCGTCCGGACCGTGTTCCTTGCGCACCAGGTTCATGGCCGAGCGCATATCGGAGGCGACGAAGCGTTTGATTTTCATGCTGTGATACCGGGACTGGGGCGGCGGAGTGGTGGAAGGGAAACGCTGGTTGTCGGTGGTCTGCACGGTCAGGGAGTCCCTTTATTTCCTGCTGCGGTGAAATCGAATGAGGTGTCTGTTTTCTGTCGCGGTGCCGTTGGGTGTCCGGCTCAACTGATCGTGCCGACCAGCTTCAACCGTTTGTCCTCGGGCACCTCGCTGTAGGCGAGTACGGACAGCGAGGGGACGCTGTGGCGTACCAGCCGTGCCAGCGCGGCACGAACCGGGCCAGGCACCAGCACGACCGCCGGCTCGTTCTTCGCTTCCTGCTTGCCGACACATTCGGCCAGGCTTTGATGCAGTCGCTCGGCGAGTCCGGGTTCCAGCGCGGCGCCGTTGCCCTGCGTGGACTCCTGCAAGACCCGTTCCAGTTGCGGGTTGAGGGTGAAGACCGGCAGCTCCGGCGACATCCCGGCGATCTCCTGCACGATGAAACGGCCCAGCGCGTTGCGCACGGCAGCGGTGAGCACGGCCGGGTCCTGGCTGGTCGGCGCGCTTTCCACCAGCGATTCGACGATCTTGCGCAGCTGGCGGATCGGAATGCGCTCGATCAGCAGGTTCTGCAGCACGCGCACCACGGCCGACAGCGGCAGCGACTTGGGCGTCAGATCTTCGACCAGCTTCGGCGCGCTCTTGGCCAGGTTGGCCAGCAGCTGCTGCACTTCTTCATGGCCAAGCAGCTCCGGGGCGTGCTCACGGATCAGGTGCGACAGATGGGTGGCGACCACGGTGGCCGGGTCGACCACGGTGTAGCCCATCGATTCGGCATTGGCGCGCTGGTGCGGCTGGATCCAGGTCGCATCCAGGCCGAAGGCGGGATCCTTGCCGGCGATGCCTTCCAGCGTGCCCAGCGCGCTGCCCGGGTCCAACGCGAGTTCACGGTCGGGGTGGATCTCGGCGGTGGCCACCGGCACGCCGTGGATCAACAGGCGATACGCGGTTGCCGGCAGTTCCAGGTTGTCGCGGATATGGACGGAGGGAATCAGGAAGCCGATGTCGTGGGTGAGCTTGCGGCGCACCCCCTTGATCCGCGCCATCAGCTCGCCGCCCTGGTTCTTGTCCACCAACGGGATCAACCGGTAGCCGACTTCCAGGCCGAGCGGATCAACCGGGCGCAGTTCATCCCAGGTCAGCTCGGCGGTGGGCGAGGGCGCGGCGCCGGGCAGGCCGAGGGTATCGGGACGGTTGGCGGCGGGAGATTCGGCGGCGCGGGCTTCGGCCGTGCTCTTCTTCCAGGCCTTCCACGCGATGAAGAAGAGGATCGCGGCCAGCGTCAAGAAGGCGACGTTGGGCATGCCCGGCACCAGGCCGACCACCGCCAGAATCGCGGCGGCGATGGTCAGCGCACGGTACTGGCCGAACACCTGGCCCATCATGGCCTGGGCCATGTCCTGCGAGCGCGAGGCGCGGGTGACCAGCATGGCGACCGCCGAGGACACCAGCAGCGCCGGGAGCTGGGCGACCAGGCCGTCACCGATGGAGAGCAGGGTGTAGGTCGCGGCGGCATCCCCAAACGGCATGCCGTGCTGGAGCACGCCGACCGCCAGGCCACCGACCAGGTTGATGAACAGGATCAGGATGCCGGCGATCGCATCGCCGCGGATGAACTTGCTGGCACCGTCCATCGCGCCGTAGAAGTCGGCTTCCTCGCGGACCTCCTCACGACGGGCCTTGGCCTCTTCACGCGTCAGCAAACCGGCGTTGAGATCGGCGTCGATCGCCATCTGCTTGCCGGGCATGGCATCGAGGATGAAGCGTGCGGTCACTTCGGAGACGCGCCCGGCACCCTTGGTGATCACCACGAAGTTGATGATGGTCAGGATCGCGAACACCACGATGCCGACCGCGTAGTTGCCGCCGATCACGAACTCACCGAAGGAGGCGATCACCTTGCCGGCCGCTTCGTGGCCGTTCTGGCCGTTGAGCAGGATCACGCGGGTGGAGGCCACGTTCAATGCCAGCCGCAGCATCGTGGTGACCAGCAGCACGATCGGGAAGATGGTGAAATCCAGCGGGCGCTTCACGTAGACCACCGCCAGCAGCACCATCAGCGAGATGGCGATGTTGAAGGTGAACAGTGCATCGAGCACCGGCGGCGCCAGCGGCACCACCACCATGGCCAGCAGGGCCAGCACGATCAGCGGGGCCCCCAGGCCGTGGCGGATCATGTCCAGCGCGCGGCGCACGTTCATCCCGGCAGGTTGCGCGCTCATGGGCGGCCTCCCTTGCCGAATTCATCGATATCGATGCTCGGTGCCGCCGGCATCGGGCCGGTCCCCCAGCTGCGCAGCTGGTAGACGTAGGAGAGCACCTGGGCCACGGCCGAATACAGTCTCACGGGAATTTCCTTTCCAAGTTGACCTTCCCGATACAAGGCGCGTGCCAAAGGCGGGGCGGAGACGATGGCGACCTTGTTGCCGTCGGCCACTTCACGGATGCGCAGGGCGGTTTCATCCACGCCCAGGGCGACCACGGTGGGCGCCCCCATCTTTCCGCCGTCGTACTTCAGGGCGACCGCGTAATGGGTGGGATTGACCACCACGACATCGGCGGTGGGCACCGCCTCCATCATCCGGCGGTTGGACATCTGCTGCTGCAGCTGGCGGATGCGGCCCTTGACCTCGGGGCTGCCTTCGCTTTCCTTCATTTCCCGGCGCAGCTCTTCACGGGTCATCTT
>DMZT01000282.1 GCA_003484865.1 Stenotrophomonas sp. | reverse complement strand
CGCGCTTGCCTACATCGCGCACGGTGTCCGCGGGGCCCGCCGGGCCCAGCGCCTGCCGGCGATGCCCGCTGTGGAGCGGCGGGTCACCTTGGGCCAGCTGCGCGCCTTGGCCGCAGTGGATACCGCCGGCAGCTTCACGCTCGCGGCGAGCCGCGCGGGCGTGTCCCAACCGGCCATCTATCGCGCGGTGCACGAGCTCGCCGAGGTGATTGAGACACCGTTGATGGTGCGCCGCGGGAAAACCGTGCAGCCGACTCCCGCGGCCACACGCATGCTCCGTCTGGTCCGCCTGGCGCTGTCCGAGCTGAGCGCCGGCGTCGATGAACTTGCCTCACTACGCTCGCAACAGGGCGGCCGGGTCGCGCTCGGCGTCATGCCGTTGGCCCGGGCCATCCTGTTGCCCCAGGTGCTTGCCCGCTTTGCGCGCGCGCATCCGGGGGCGACGGTGAACGTGATCGAAGGCCCCTACGCCGAGCTGCTCGGTGACCTGCGCGAAGGCAGCCTGGACCTGTTGATCGGCGCGATGCGCGACAAGCTGCCGGTACGCGACATCGCGCAGGAAGGACTGTTCGACGACGACCCGGTCATTGTCGCGCGCAGCGGACATCCACTGGCTGCCACCCAAGGGATCCACTTTCCACAGCTGCTCGACTACCCCTGGGTGATCGCCGCGACGGGGGCCCCGGTCCGGGCGCGCTGGGAGCGGATGTTCCGCCAGGATGGCCACGAACCCCCGCGGCTGCGCATCGAGTGTGGTTCGGTGTTGATCACCCGCGGCCTGCTGCTCGAAGACGACTGGCTCACGCTGATGTCGCGCGATCAGTTCGTGTTCGAACGTCGGGCCGGCCTGCTCTGCGAGATCGGCCGGGCCGGCGATGACCTGCGCCGCCGTATCGGCCTGACTACCCGCGCTGACTGGCACCCTACCCGGCTGCAGCAGGCGTTCGTGGAGACGTTCCGGCAGGTCTGTACCGAACGCAGCGATGCAGGCGACGAGGCCTGGCCATTCCGGTTTCCGACACCCTGAGCGTCGCGCATGAAAAAACCCCCGGCGTTCACCGGGGGTTCTTGTGTTCATCCATCGACCCACGGTCGATGGCTACCGAGGCCGGGCAGCGCCCGGCACCGGATCAGGCAGCCACCGTACCGGCGACTTCCTGATAATCCTCGATCTGGTCGAAGTTCATGTAGCGGTAGATGTCCTTGCTGCTGGCATCCAGCACGCCGATGTCGGCCATGTACTCTTCCTTGGTCGGGATGCGACCCAGACGCGAACAGATCGCGGCCAACTCGGCCGACCCCAGGTACACGTTGGAGTTGCGGCCCAGACGGTTCGGGAAGTTGCGGGTCGAGGTCGAGAACACCGTCGCACCCTCACGCACCTGTGCCTGGTTGCCCATGCACAGCGAGCAGCCCGGCATTTCCATGCGTGCGCCGGCGGTGCCGAAGGTGCCGTAATGGCCTTCCTTGGTCAGCTCCGAGGCATCCATCTTGGTGGGCGGGGCCACCCACAGCTTGGTCGGGATGTCGCGCTTGCCTTCCAGCAGCTTGGCCGCCGCACGGAAGTGACCGATGTTGGTCATGCACGAACCGATGAAGACTTCATCGATGGCCGCGCCGGCCACGTCCGACAGCGTCTTGACGTCATCCGGATCGTTCGGGCAGGCCACGATCGGCTCGTGGATGTCGGCCAGGTCGATCTCGATGACGGCGGCGTACTCTGCGTCGGCATCCGGGGCCAGCAGCTCCGGGTTGGCCAGCCAGGCCTCCATCTTCTCGATGCGGCGCGCCAGCGAACGGGCGTCCTGGTAACCCTCGGCGATCATCCACTTCAGCAGCGTGATGTTGCTGGTGAGGTACTCGATGATCGGCTCCTTGTTCAGGTGCACCGAGCAACCGGCGGCCGAACGTTCGGCCGAGGCATCGGACAGTTCGAACGCCTGTTCGACCTTCAGCTCCGGCAGACCTTCGATCTCGAGGATGCGACCGGAGAAGATGTTCTTCTTGCCGGCCTTGGCCACGGTCAGCAGACCGGACTTGATCGCGTACAGCGGGATCGCGTTGACCAGGTCACGCAGGGTCACGCCCGGCTGCATGGTGCCCTTGAAGCGCACCAGCACCGATTCGGGCATGTCCAGCGGCATCACGCCGGTGGCCGCCGCAAAGGCGACCAGGCCCGAGCCGGCCGGGAACGAAATGCCCACCGGGAAACGGGTGTGCGAATCGCCACCGGTGCCGACGGTGTCGGGCAGCAGCATGCGGTTGAGCCAGCTGTGGATCACGCCGTCGCCCGGGCGCAGCGAGATGCCGCCACGGGTGGAGATGAACTCCGGCAGGGTGTGGTGGGTCTTGACGTCCACCGGCTTCGGGTACGCGGCGGTGTGGCAGAACGACTGCATCACCAGGTCGGCCGAGAAGCCCAGGCAGGCCAGGTCCTTCAGTTCGTCACGGGTCATCGGACCGGTGGTGTCCTGCGAGCCCACCGAGGTCATCTTCGGTTCGCAGTAGGTGCCCGGGCGCATGCCCTGGCCTTCCGGCAGACCGCAGGCGCGGCCGACCATCTTCTGCGCCAGCGAGAAGCCCTTGCCGGTATCCGGCGGGTCCATCGGCAGGCGGAACAGATCGGTCGGGGCCAGGCCCAGCGCTTCACGCGCCTTGGCGGTCAGGCCGCGGCCGATGATCAGCGGAATGCGGCCACCGGCGCGCACTTCGTCGAACAGCACATCGGACTTGACCTTGAACTCGGCAATGACTGCGCCGTCCTTCAGGGCCTTGCCGTCGTACGGACGCAGCTCGATCACATCGCCCATGTTCATCTGCGACACGTCGAGTTCGATCGGCAGCGCACCGGCGTCTTCCATGGTGTTGTAGAAGATCGGGGCGATCTTCGAACCCAGGCACACGCCGCCGAAGCGCTTGTTCGGGATGAACGGAATATCTTCACCGGTGAACCACAGCACCGAGTTGGTGGCCGACTTGCGGCTGGAACCGGTGCCGACCACGTCGCCCACGTAGGCGACCAGGTGACCCTTGTCCTTCAGCGATTCGATGAAGGTGACCGGGCCGCGCTTGCCGTCTTCTTCCGGCTCGATGCCATCACGCTTGTTCTTCAGCATCGCCAGGGCGTGCAGCGGGATGTCCGGGCGGGTGGTGGCATCCGGGGCCGGCGACAGGTCATCGGTGTTGGTTTCGCCGGTCACCTTGAGCACGGTGATGGTCAGGCTTTCGGGCACCTGCGGACGGCTGGTGAACCACTCCGCATCGGCCCAGCTCTGCAGCACGCCCTGGGCGTTGGCATTGCCGGCCTTGGCCTTTTCCTGCACGTCGTGGAAGGCATCGAACACCAGCAGGGTGTTTTTCAGCGCATCGGCGGCGATCGCACCGACGGCAGCGTCGTCCAGCAGCTGGACCAGCGGGGCGACGTTGTAACCGCCGAGCATGGTGCCCAGCAGTTCGGTGGCGCGCTCGCGCGTGATCAGCGGATTGACTTCGCTGCCCAGGGCGATCGCGGCCAGGTACGAGGCCTTGACCTTGGCAGCGTCATCGACGCCGGCCGGCACGCGGTGGGTCAGCAGGTCCAGCAGGAACTCGGCTTCGCCGGCGGGCGGGTTCTTCAGCAGTTCGATGACGTCGGCCGTCTGCTGGGCGCTCAGCGGCAGCGGCGGGATGCCAAGCGCGGCGCGCTCGGCTACGTGGTGGCGGTAGGCTTCCAACATGACAACTCCCGGGTGATTCTTTTGAAAGAATGCGGTTTAAAGAATGGGCTCAGGCTTGCGGCACGATCAGCTTCAGGCCCTTGAAGTAGTCGCGGTAAAACGTGTCGTTCCAGGTGATCAGGCCATCGCACTGCAGCAGTGCATGGGCCCCCACCATGAAGTCGTCCAGGCTGCGCCGGCCTTGGCCACGCTGCCGGTGGCGGCGCTGCATCTCGCCGGCGCGCAGGGCCGATTTGGCCTCCAGCGCGTTGAAATGGACACCCATTTCCTCCAGCGCTTCGAGCACTTCGGCGCCGCCGCGCAGCGAGGCGCACAGCTCGGCCAAGGTCGCGCCGCAGACCACCACGCGCCCGCCGACCAGGCTCTGGCGCAGGCAGGCCTCGACGGCATCGGCCTG
>DMZT01000461.1 GCA_003484865.1 Stenotrophomonas sp. | reverse complement strand
TGTCGCGGCAGGCCTGTGCGTCGGTGGGGTCGTGCGGCAGGAACACCACGCCGGCGGCGAACCGCGCGCCAAGGGTGAGGCCGGCCTCGGCGGCGAGCGCCTTGAGGAACACGTCGGGACGGCGCAGCAACAGGCCGCAGCCGTCACCGGTGACACCGTCGGCGGCGACGCCGCCGCGGTGGGTCATGCGCGAGAGTGCGGCGATAGCCGTGTCGACCAGCAGTCGGGACGGCTGGTCGTCGAGTTGGGCGACCATGCCGAAACCACAGGCATCTCGCTCATCTTGCGGGTCGTAAAGCCCTTGGCGGTTGCGGGGGGCCATCTCTGCCTCAATGTCGGGTGAGCGGCGACACTCGTCCCCGCTCAATCCGTTGAGCGCATCTGGAGGCACCGGATGACTCGACTAGAGCATAGTTGCTGCAACGCCGCAATACACGGTTGCAGGCGCAACCAAACCCCTGTGTTTCAGGGGTTTTCTCCGTCGCCTGTTCAGCCGCAGCGGACGCCGGCCACCACGTTCTTGGCATCCACTTCCACGTTCAGACGCTCGCCGATGAACTCCATCGTGGTCATGTCGTTCGGCTTGAGCACGCGCACGCTGGTGGCGCCGGCATCCTGCTGGGCCTGGCTGCCGAGCTCGGCGGTATAGGGCTGGCCGACCAGGCTCTGCACCTGGGTGGCATCGCAGCTGCCGACCGGCGGCGCTTCGGTCGCCTTGCCGGCTTCGTCGGTCGGCGCGGCGGCGGCTTCGGCCGCCTTCTGCGCATGGGTGGCGACGGCCTCCTGCTCGTCCATCGGCGGGGCGCTGCACGCACCGAGGACCAGCAGGGCGGGGAACAGGGCAATCAGCCCGAAAGAACGCCGCACGCGGCGGAACGACAGGGACGACATCGGTACTCCAGAAAGCGAGCCAGTAAACACTGGAGGATATCGCCAAGCGCGGCGTGAGGTGTTTGTGTTGCGTTATTGACGCGGCGCCGCACCGGCAGCGGTAACACTGCGTTTCCCTGATCCGCGCCGCGTCCATGAGCCCGAGCCGCACCACTACCCCCGAAGCCGCCGCCGCCCGCCAGGCCGGCCTGCGCTATGTCAGCGATGAACTGCCGGGCATTGCCCGCCGCAAGGCCGGCAAGGGCTTTGCCTACCGCGATGCCGATGGCGCGGCGATCCGCGATGCCGCCACCCTGGCCCGGATCCGCGCGCTGGCGATCCCGCCGGCGTACACCGATGTCTGGATCTGCGCACTGCCCAACGGCCATCTGCAGGCCACTGGGCGGGACGCGCGCGGACGCAAGCAGTACCGCTACCACGCCGATTGGGCGCGGGTGAGGGGCGATGGCAAGTTCGATCGCATCATTGCCTTTGGTACCGCCCTGCCTACGCTGCGCCGGCGCCTGCGCCGCGATCTGAAGCTGCCCGGCTTCCCACGCGACAAGGTGCTGGCGATCGTGGTGGCGCTGCTGGCACAGACGCTGGTGCGCGTTGGCAATGAAGTCTATGCACGTGACAACCGCTCTTACGGGCTGACCACGCTACGCAACCGCCACCTCGCGCTGGTCAAGGGCGGCCGGGCGCAGATGCGCTTCCGGGGCAAGTCCGGGCAGGCGCATGAGGTGGATGTGGATGACCGCGAACTGGTCAAGCTGATCCGTGGCTGCCAGCAGCTGCCCGGGCAGGCGCTGTTCCAGTATCGCGATGACGATGGCGCGGTCCAACCGGTGGACTCGGGCATGGTCAACGACTATCTGCACGATGCGATGGGCGAGGATTTCAGCGCCAAGGACTTCCGCACCTGGGGCGGCACGCTGGAGGCGATCCGTCAGCTTGCCGTGACCGAGCTGCCCGAACCCTCCAGTGAGCGCGCGCTGGCAGCATTGCAGAAACAGGTGGTATGCGAGGTCGCCAACCTGCTGGGCAACACACCGTCGGTGTGCCGCAAGGCCTATATCGATCCTTGCGTATTCGATGGCTGGCGGGCCGGCTCATTGAAGGCCCTTGCCGGCCTGCGTGGCGAGCGCCAGTGGGAACTGGCCACGCTGAAAGTGCTCAAGGCCGCGCGGCGCACCGTCCGGCGTGCCCGCGCGGGATGAGCGTAGCGGTCAGCCGCAGTAGAGTGCGGTGATGTTGTTGGTACGACCGGTTTCAATGGTCAGCCGTTCGCCGCCCTGTTCTGCACCCGGGGTGGGATTGGCCGCGCCACTGGCAGTGGCGCCACTTGCGGCACGCTCGCTGCGCACGACGATGACCTGCAAGCTGTCGCTGTCCACGCGGGCACGCTCGACCGTGGCTTGCGATGCCGCCAGGCCCACGGCGCCGCGGACCTTGTCCACGTGGCACTGGCCGGAAATGACGCCGTCGATCGGCTGGACCTGCGCGACGGGGGTGCTGCTGCAGGCGGACAAAGCAAGGACGGCCACAGCCGCGGACAGGTAACGAAGCATGCGACGCACTCCATGGGAATTGCGCTCAGGGTGCATCGGTGCCCGTATGCGGCGCATGAATCTCTACACGGTGTGGGCACGCTCCATTCACCGTCCCTGGCCGCCGGGTTGACCATAGTGGGGCTGCGCATTCCACGGCGGCCATCGCCGCGACGAACATGCGCCCGCGTGAGACCCACGCATCTGATCCGGCAACAGGAGTCGAACATGGCCACGGCCAAAACCCGTAAGACCACCGAGACCCCCACTTCCCGCAAGCGTCCGCGTCCGGCGG
>DMZT01000460.1 GCA_003484865.1 Stenotrophomonas sp. | reverse complement strand
GCGCGAGCACAGCCCGGCTTTGGACAGCACGCGCGCCAGACCATGCCGCGGTGCGCCCGCGGGGGGGCTGGAGGCGGCGTTGCGGGTGCCTGTTGCGGGGCTCGCACGCCGCTCGGGGCGGCGTGGTCGGGACGCGTTCGCGGCGGGTGGCCGGCGTGTCGTCATCGTGCTCCGCTCAGGCGGCTTACTTCTTGTCCGCCGGCTTGGTCTCAGCCGGTGCTTCGGTGGTGGCGGCCGGCACGGCAGCCGGTACCGGGCGCGCCTTGACCACGCGCACACCGCGCGCCTTCATCCAGGCGTCGAATTCTTCGGCGGTCATGCGCTTGCCGTTCTGGCTCATGTCAAAGCGCCACGGCGTGTTGTCGAACTCGGTCTGCGGCTTGTAGGCGGCCGGATCGTTCGGGTTGATCACCGGTGCACTGGGGATCGCCTTGGCGATGTTCTGGCAGCCGTCGATGCGCAGGCGCTGCAGCACGCTGTCCAGCGACTGCTCGCGGTCGTAGCTGGAGGTCAATACGCCGGCAGGCATGCCCAACTGGACGTTGCGGATGTACAGCTCTTCGGCCACCGGTGCGATCGCGGTGGCCGGCAGCGGCAGCGGCGATGCGCTGGCAGGTGCCGAACAGTCCACGGCAGCGTGGGCGGTGGGAACCAGGGCCAGGCCAAGCGCGGCGGCCAGTGCAAAACGCTGCATGGGATGCATCCAGGAAGGGGTCGACGCGGCGAGTTTAACAGCGCCACAACGTCTTTCAAGCGCCACCTTCAATGAATACGGCAACTTGTTGGATTTATTGTCGATTTTCAGGATTCGACCCGAACGCGCGCGCGGAAGGGCCTAAGTGTCGAGGTGAGAGAAGACAAAAAAAAACAGGGCCCGGCAATGCCGGGCCCTGCTTATTGAGACTGTACTGCCAGAAGGATTAGTTCTGGACGTTCAGCTCGGTACGACGGTTCTTGGCGCGACCTTCCGGGTTATCCGAACCATCCGGGTTGGTGTTCGGCGCAATCGGGCGGCTCTCGCCGTAACCGATCGGACCGACCAGACGCGAAGCGTCAACGCCGTTCTGGGTCAGGTAGTTGTACACCGAGGTAGCACGACGCTCGGACAGCTTCTGGTTGTAAGCGTCGGTACCCTTGGAATCGGTGTGACCGGCCACTTCAACGCGCAGATCCGGGTAACGCTTCAGGATTTCCGAAGCCTCGCTCAGGATCGCAACCGCGTCCGGACGCAGGTTCGACTTATCGAAGTCGAAGTTCACGCCCTTCAGATCGATCGACACCGGGACCGGGCAACCGTCTGGACCGATGGTCTGACCCGGCTGCGAGTTCGGGCACTTGTCATCGCAGTTGTTGACGCCGTCACCGTCGTCATCCAGATCGGCGCAGCTCGGCGCAACCGGAGCCGGAGCCGGCACGGCAGCAACCGGGGCCGGGCCCAGCGGGATCACGACGCCGACCGAAGCCAGCACGTCGCCGAACCAGTCTTCGCTCGGAGCAGCAATGCTCTGGTCGTCGAAGTCAGCGCGGTAGGCCACTTCGGCACGCACGGCGACGCGCTTTTCGAAGGTGGTCTGCAGACCGACGCCGAGCTTGGCGGCGAAGTTGCCGTCCTTGCGCTCACGCGGACCGTTGGTGTTCAGCGCTGCGTACTCTTCTTCCGACTTCTGGTAGCCCAGGCCGAACAGCAGGTACGGGTTCCAGCCGCGGCCTTCCTGGATGAAGTGGCGACGCAGGTCGAGCGAGGCGCCGTACTGGCTCCAGTTCAGATCCTGGTTGGCGTCGAAGTTCGGGTTCTGGTAGTTCAGCTCGCCATCCAGCGACCAGTTGGGGCTGATGAACTTACCGAGGCCCAGGGTAACGAACGGAGCGTCGTTGGTCAGACGGTCGCTATCCTGGAAGTTGAAGCCGGCCGAACCGGTCAGGTACCAGCGGTCGTCAAAATCCTGCGCCGATGCAGCCTGGGCGAAAGCCAGACCGCCCAGCAGCGCGGCAGTGAGGATCTTCTTGTTCATTGAGTACAGCTCCTATTTCGGGGGTATGAAACCGGTAGAGGCATGGGCCAGCACTACTGCGTCGTTTTCAGACTGCCGATTCAGCACGCCACCGCCGCGAACATTATGCTCAGGCGAGTGAAGGTGATGTTAACAGTCCCGTAACATGTGAAGACGACCGCCAGACCTCTACCGGGTCCAGCTGGTGGCACCCTATACAGGTTGATGAAATTCCGCAAGACCCAGCAATGACAAGGGTTTTGCCTAATTCAGGCGACGTAGCGACACATTTTTCACGTTAGGGTTCAAATGGCGATTGCGCCTTGATTCAGCGCAAAAACAGCAGCGTCGTGATCCGTATGATGAGGGTGATTCCCCCGTATCCGGAGCCGATATGAAAGCCGTGGGATTGACCCAGTATCTGCCGATTGAAGACCCCGCCGCGCTGCAGGACCTGCGCATTGCGCCACCGGGCGTGCCGCAGGGACGCGACCTGCTGGTACGAATACATGCTGTTTCCGTCAATCCGGTCGACACCAAACAGCGCGCGCCGCGCCCGCAGCAGGAGAATCCTGCGCGCATCCTGGGGTATGACGCGGCCGGTGTGGTGGAGGCGGTGGGCCCGGAGGTCACGGCGTTCGCCCCCGGCGATGAGGTGTATTACGCGGGCGATGTCACCCGCTCCGGTTGCAATGCCCAATACCAGTGGGTGGACGAACGCCTGGTCGGGCGCAAACCCACCACGCTGGATTTCGCCGAGGCTGCAGCGTTGCCGCTGACCACGCTGACCGCATGGGAACTGCTGTTCCAGCGCATGCCGCTGCACTTTGAAGACAGCCGCCACCGCGGGCAGCACCTGTTGATCATCGGGGGTGCCGGCGGCGTCGGTTCGATTGCGATCCAGCTCGCGCGC
>DMZT01000192.1 GCA_003484865.1 Stenotrophomonas sp. | reverse complement strand
ACCGGGTCCGGATGGCGCCGCTGCGGGCCGACCTCATCAACCTCTGAGGCACACGGGCGGCACTTGTCCGCGCCAGCCTAACACTGTTAGATTCGCCGCCTAACAACGTTAGGCCAGAGCACAGTGCGCCAACCCATCGCGCGGGAAAACATCGTCGAGGCGGCCTTCCGGATCCTCGACGAGGCCGGTCTGGAGGGTATTACCCTGCGCAAGGTGGCCTGCTCGCTGGGCATCCGGGCGCCGTCGTTGTACTGGCACTTCAAGAGCAAACAGGCGCTGATCGACGCCATGGCCGACGCCATGATCTGCGACGTGGCTCGCGTGATTCCCGACGGACAGCCATGGCGGCAGACGCTGCTGCAGATCGGGCGCGAGTTTCGCCTGGCGTTCAAAGCGCGCCGCGATGGTGCGCGGGTGTATGCCGGCACCTTCCTGGCCACCGAGAACGTGCTGCGCGTAGGTGAGGCCAGCATCGCCGCGCTGATGGGCGCCGGCGCGCCCGCACGCTTTGCCGCGACCGCGGCGATGGACCTGGTGTACTACACGATGGGCTTCGTCATCGAGGAGCAGTCCTGGCCCGGCGACGGCAGCATGGAAGCGCTGGGTGAGGCGTTCATGGCGCTGGCCGAGGCCCGCTTTCCCCATTGCTGGCAGGCCCGTGACGTGTGGAGCGAGGTCGATTTCGACGCCCGCTTCGAGCAGGGGCTGGGCCTGATGCTGGATGGCATCGCACTGCGCCTGCCCCGCGCATCCTGATTGCCCCATTCCTTTCTTTTCCCGCTGTTCCGACCCGGAAAGCCACTCCATGCGTGCACCCTCCTTCCGCAGTTTCTCCCTGATCCTGGTCGCTGCGCTGCTGTCCGCGTGTGGCGGCAAGGACGACAAGGCCTCCGCCGAGGCCGCGGCCGCCAGTTCGGCGCTGCCGGTCTCACTGGCGCCCGCGCAGCAGCAGACCATGGCGCGCACGGTACTGGTCTCCGGGCCGGTAACCGCCTATGAAGAAATGCAGCTGGGCGTGGAGATCAGCGGCCAGCGCGTCACCGCGTTGCTGGTGGATGTGGGGCAATGGGTCAAGCAGGGCCAGGTGTTGCTGCAGGTGGACCATCGCACGTTGGACAGCGAGCTGGCGCAGGCCGACGCCTCGTTGCGGCAGGCGCAGGCCTCGCAGGAGCTGGCCCGCATGAACTACGAACGCAGCGCCAAGCTGGCCGCCCAGCAGCTGATCAGCGAAAGCAGCCTGGATGAGCTGCGCGCCTCGCGCATCAATGCCGAAGCACAGACCGCCACCGCACGTGCCGCGCGCGACGCGGCCAAGCTGCGCCGCGATTTCGCCGACCTGCGCGCACCGGCCGACGGCCTGATTTCCAAGCGTCTGGTGCAGCCGGGCCAGGTGGTTTCCGCCGGTACCGAACTGCTGCGCCTGATCCGCGACGGCCGCCTGGAGTGGCGCGCGGAACTGCCGGAGAACCAGCTGGCGGATGTCGCCGTGGGCAACACCGTGGAGCTGCCGTACGGCGGCCAGGTGGTCAGCGGCCGCATCCGCGCGGTCACCCCGGGTGTCGATGGGCAGACCCGCACCGGCACGATCTATGCCGACCTGCCAACCCCCGGCCCGCTGAAGCAGGGCATCTATGTGGATGGCCGCATCGTCACCGGCGACGGCCCGGTGCTGACCATCCCGACCGCGGCAATCGTGCAGCGCGACGGCCACAACTACGTGTTCACCGTGAACGACAAACAGCAGGCGACCCGCCACCGTGTCAGCACCGGCCAGGCCGTCAAGGGCCGTACCGCGATCCTTGAAGGATTGAAGGCGGGCGATCAGGTGGTGGTGGATGGCGCCGGCTTCCTCGGTGAGGGCGACCGCGTGCGCGTGGTGGCCGATACCAAGGCCGCCGCCCGATGAACATCTCCGCCTGGGCGATCAACCGCCCCCTGCCTGCGCTGCTGATCTTCTTCGTGCTGTGCGTGGCCGGCCTGTGGGGTTTCCATCAGCTGCCGGTAGCGCGCTTCCCCGACATCGCCTTCCCGATGACCACCGTCACCGTCACCCAGCCGGGTGCCTCGCCCAGCCAGCTGGAGGCCGAGGTGACCCGCAAGGTCGAGGACTCGGTAGCGACCGTCAACAACGTCAAGCGCGTGATGTCCTCGGTCAGCGAAGGCGTCAGCACCACCACCATCGAGTTCCAGTTGGAAGCCGATCTGGCGACCGCGCTGGATGACACCCGTGATGCGGTTACCCGCATCCGTACCGACCTGCCGCAGGACATCCAGGAACCGGTGATCTCCAAGGTCGATATCGGCGGCTCGCTGATGACCTACGCGCTGGTCGCCCCGCACATGACCACCGATGAAGCCAGCTGGTTCGTCGACCGTGACATCTCGCGTGCGATGTACGGCGTGCCCGGTGTGGCGCGCGTCACCCGCGTGGGCGGCGTGCAGCGCCAGGTACGCGTGGATCTGGATCCCAATGCGCTGATCGCGATGGGGATCACCGCCGGCGATGTATCGCAGCAGCTGGCCCGCATCCAGGTCGAGCGTGCCGGCGGCAAGACCGAGGTCGAAGGCGCGCAGCAGACCATCCGCACGCTGGGTACCGTCGGTGACGCACAGGCACTGCGCGACTACTCCATCGCCCTGCCGGACGGGCGCGCCGTGCGGCTCTCCACGCTGGCCACGGTGACCGATGGTGCTGCCGATCCCACCGAGGCCGCCCTGCTGGATGGCAAGGGCGTAGTGGCCTTCTCGATGTCGCGTACGCGCGGCTCCAGCGAGGTCAAGGTGGAAGCCGGCGTGCATGACGCGCTGGACAAGATCAAGGCCGAGCATCCGGGCATCGACTTCCGCCTGGTCACCACGGCGATCGACGAGACCCACCGCTCCTACGATTCCTCGATGACCATGCTCTGGGAGGGCGCGCTGCTGGCACTGCTGGTGGT
>DMZT01000457.1 GCA_003484865.1 Stenotrophomonas sp. | reverse complement strand
CAGCGGCCGGCACTACCGGGATCGCTTCCGGTCAGCCACACATGGTGTGGCTCTACCCGTCATGCACCGCCCACAAAAAAGCCCCGGCTCGCGCCGGGGCTTTTCCGTTTCAGGGCGTCACCGCCGGATCAACGATCCGGACGGTGCGCCGTGTTGGCTTCGCCCTGGCGCTCCAGGAACTCCTTGGACGGTTCGTCCAGCTTGTCACCCAGCATGCGGCGGACCACCACGAAGAACACCGGGATCATCAGCAGACCCAGGAAGGTGGCGAACACCATGCCGCCAATCACGCCGGTACCGATCGCGTGACGTGCGTTGGCGCCGGCACCGGTGGAGATGGCCATCGGCACCACGCCCATGATGAAGGCGAACGAGGTCATCAGGATCGGGCGGAAACGCAGGCGGGAGGCTTCGATGGTCGCCTCGCGCAGGTTCTTGCCCGCCGCCCGTTGCTCCACCGCGAACTCCACGATCAGGATCGCGTTCTTCGCCGCCAGGCCGATCACCGTGATCAGGCCGATCTTGAAGTAAAGATCGTTCGGCAGGCCACGGGCGAGCGAGAAGGCCAGCGCGCCCAGGACACCCAGCGGCACCACCAGCAGCACCGCCACCGGGATCGACCAGCTTTCATACAGTGCGGCCAGGCAGAGGAACACCACCACGATGGACAGCACCAGCAGCAGGGTCGCGGCGTTGCCGGCCAGGATTTCCTGGTAGGACATGCCCGACCAGTCGTAGCCGAAGCCGGCCGGCAGGTCGTCGTTGACGATCCGCTCCATCGCCTGCATCGCCTCGCCCGAGCTGCGGCCTTCCGCCTGCGAACCGACGATGTTGACCGCCGAGTAACCGTTGTAGCGGCTCAGCGACGGCGGGGCGGACACCCACTCGGACTTCACCACGGTGCTCAGCGGAATCATCGCCTGCGTACCGTCGGCGTTGGTCTGCAGCGTGCTGGGCGTGTAGAAGCTGTTCAACGACTCCGCACCGGTGCGGTACGGACCATCGGCCTGCAGGGTCACGCGCTTGATGCGGCCTTCATAGAAGAAGTCGTTGACGTACACCGGGGCCAGCATCAGCTGGATGGTGCTGTAGACGTCCGAGACCGACAGACCCATGGTCTGCGCCTGCACGCGATCCACGTGCAACTGCAGCTGCGGGGCGTTTTCCAGGCCGTTCGGGCGCACGCCGGTCAGCAGGTCGCTTTCCTGCGCTGCCTTGCCGAGCAGGATGTTGCGGGCCTGCGTCAGCTGCTCATAGCCCACGCCGCCACGGTCCTGCAGCCACATGTCGAAGCCGCCGAACTGACCCAGGCCCTGCACGGTCGGCAGGTTGACCACGAAGATCTGCGCTTCCTTGATGCCGAAGAACGCGCCGTTCATGTTGTTGATGAACTCGGGCACCGTGATGTCGCGGTCCGCCCAGGGCTTGAGGCGGATGAAGCCCATGCCCACGTTTTCACCGGAACCGACGAAGCTGAAACCGGCCACCTGCAGCATGCCTTCGAAGCCATCCTGCTTTTCCAGGATGCCGCGCATCTGGGCAAAGGCGTGGTTGGTCTGCGACTTGGTCGAGCCCGGCGGCAGCTGCACGATCGCCAGCGCATAGCCCTGGTCTTCTTCCGGCAGGAAGCTGCCCGGCATGCGCGTGAACAGGAAGCCGCACAGCGCGGTCAGCACCACGAACAGGATCATCCAGCGCGGGGCATGCTTCACCGCCGAGGTGATGTGGCCCACGTAGGTGTTGCTGACCTTGTCGTAGTACTTGTTGAAGGTGCGGTAGACGATGTTCGGGTTGTCGTTGTGCGTCGGCTTGAGGAACGTCGCGCACAGCGCCGGGGTGAAGCCCAGGGCCAGGAAGGCCGAGAAGGCCATCGCGATGGCGATCGTCAGCGCGAACTGCTTGTAGATCTCACCGGCGGCGCCGCCCTGCAGGGCCGACGGAATGAACACCGCTGCCAGCACCACGGTAATGGCCACCACTGCACCGGTGATCTGGGTCATGGCCTTCTGGGTGGCGGCCTTGGGCGGCAGCTTCTCCTCGGTCATGATGCGTTCGACGTTCTCGATGACCACGATCGCGTCATCGACCACGATGCCGATTGCCAGCACCATCGCAAACAGCGTCAGCTGGTTGATGGTGAAGCCGATGATGCTCATGCCCAGGAACGTGCCCAGCAGTGCGACCGGGATGACCAGGGTCGGGATCAGCGTGGCGCGGAAGTTCTGCAGGAAGATCAGCATCACCAGGAAGACCAGCACGACCGCTTCGATCAGGGTCTTGACCACTTCCTCGATCGAGATCTTCACGAAGGTGGTGCTGTCGTACGGCGAGAACCAGCTGACACCGGCCGGGAAGCTCGGCTTGAGCTCGTCCATCTTCGAGGTGACCGCATTGGCCACGTTCAGCGCGTTGGCGCCCGGCAGCAGCTGGATCGCGAACGCACCGGTCGGCTTGCCGTTGTACTGGGTGTCAAAGCCGTAGTTGTTCGCACCGAAGGCGATCCGGGCGATGTCCTTGAGCAGCACGCGCGAGCCGTCTGCATTGGCGCGCAGGATGATGTTCTCGAACTCTTCCGGCGAGCTGAAGCGGCCTTCGGCCGACACGGTCGCGGTGAAGTAGTGCCCCTCGGGCGAGGGATCCGAGCCCAGCGAACCGGCCGCGAACTGCACGTTCTGGTCCTTGATCGCGGCCAGCACCT
Source organism: Stenotrophomonas sp. (assembly GCA_003484865.1). GTDB lineage: Bacteria > Pseudomonadota > Gammaproteobacteria > Xanthomonadales > Xanthomonadaceae > Stenotrophomonas. Next base: position 729 of record DMZT01000457.1, on the reverse strand, counting down.
GCGTGGCCGACAAGCCATAACCCTGCATCTTTTCCGGGTTGAGCCAGATGTTCATGGCGTACTCGGAACCGAACTGCTGGGTGCTGCCCACGCCGGGGATACGCGAGATCTGGTCGAGCACGCGCGAACCGACGATGTCGTTGAGCGCATCGCGGTCGATCGAGGCGCTGTCGGACTGCAGGGCCACCACCATCAGGAAGCCGGCGTTGGCCTTGGCCACCACCACGCCCTGCTGGGTCACTTCAGTGGGCAGGCGAGGCGTTGCCAGCGAGACCTTGTTCTGCACCTGGACCTGGGCGATATCGGCATCGGTGCCGGTTTCGAAGGTCAGGGTGATGGTGACGCGGCCGTTGGAGGCCGAAGAGGAGCTGAAGTACAGCAGGTGATCGATACCGGTCAGCTGCTGCTCGATCACCTGGGTGACCGACTTTTCAGCGGTGTCGGCGCTGGCGCCGGGGTAGGTGGCGCTCACCGTCACCTGGGGAGGCGCGATGCTCGGGTAGGACTCCACGCCCAGACCCAGGATCGAGATCACGCCCGCAAGCGAGATCAGGATCGCGACCACCCAGGCGAATACCGGGTGTTCAATGAAAAATTTAGGCATGACGGAGGCTTCCCGTTATTGCTTGTTCGGTTCGGCAGCCGGAGCGGCGTCGGACTTTGCGGCGGCGGCATCGGCCGGGGCGGCCGCGGCATCAGGCTTGGCGGCAGCCGCCGGAGCGGCCCCTG
>DMZT01000190.1 GCA_003484865.1 Stenotrophomonas sp. | reverse complement strand
TGGCGACCCTCCCAGCGCAGCCACGGCAGGAGATAGAAGCCGGCCAGCAGGATGACCGAGAGCAGTGGCCGCCAGCGCAGCGGCGCGCGCCGGCCCGGGGCCGGGGACGGAGGCGAGGGATCGACCAGATGCAGGGTGAGGCGGTCTGTCATGGTCACCCCAGTGGCAGGTCGTCATCGTCGCTGGGCATCGGCCGCAGCAGGTACCAGGTGATCGCGCTGGCGGCGGCGGTGACCGCCCAGAACATGAAGAACCCCAGCGTGTAGCCCAGCTCGCGGCTGATCTCGTGCTGCGGGAAACTGATGTCGCGCAGGCGCAGCGGGTCCACAAAGGCGAAGAACACCACGCTGGCCAGGCCCGCCGCGACGAAGCTGGGCCACAGGATGGCGCCCCATTGCTGGATCAGCCGTCGGCGGCTGCCGTCGGGCGGGTCGTGCAGGTCGTTCATTGCGGCCACGGTCAGGAGGAGGGGGCAGGGCACGGCTATACTTCGCGCCGACCGGGGGCCGGGACCGCGAGTGCGCGCTTCCTGTCGAGCTCCCAGACTAGAAGGCTTCGCCGTCGGCTTCATTGATCCTGATCAAGGCAGCGGCAGCCCCTGCCGCCGATGCTGGGCGTTGCTGCCCGAGGGTGTTCATGTCCGATCCCACCGACAACGTGCTGCCTCTTCCGGCACTGGACCTGTGCAGCGAAGAGGACGTCACCCGCCTGGTGCACGATTTCTACGCGCGTGTCCGCGAGGAGCCGCGCCTGGGCCCGGTGTTCACGGCGCGGATCCACGACTGGGATGCGCATCTGGCGCAGCTGGTGGATTTCTGGTCGGCGATGCTGCGCGGCACGCGGCGCTTCAAAGGCGCGCCCATGCCCAAGCACATGGCCATGGATGAGCTGGATCGCGATCTGTTCGACCGCTGGCTGGCCCTGTTCCGGCAGACCACCGCCGAATGCGGCAATCCACCGATGCAGCGGCTGGCCGATGATGTCGCCGAGCGGATCGCCGATACCTTCTGGCGTCGCTTCCAGATGCTGCGCTGGCCGAGCCTGCCGATGGCGGGCCGCCCGGGCGTGAATTGATCTGACGCAATGCGTGCGCACCCGCGCACGCGCAAGCTGGCGGCATGGATACCTTCTCGCCTGCCGCCGCCGGGCTCGCCTGGCACTTCGATCCCGAGCTGCTGCGTCGCCACGACCGGCCGGGCCCGCGCTACACCTCCTATCCCACCGCCCCGCATTTCCATGACGGCTACGGTGAGCTGGCCCTGCGCGAGGCCATCGTGGACAGCAACCGCCGGGGCCGCGCGCTGTCGCTGTACGTGCATGTGCCGTACTGCAGCAGCCCGTGTTTCTACTGCGGCTGCAACCGGGTCATCACCCGCGATCACAGCAAAGGCATCAGCTACGTCGCCCGCGTGCTGAGCGAGGCGGACCTGATGGCGCCGCAGTTCGATCCGGCGCGCGAAGTGATCCAGCTGCACCTCGGCGGTGGCACGCCCAACTTCCTGGCGCCGGCACAGATGCGCGAGTTGATCGATGGGCTGCGCCAGCGCTTCAACTTCAGCACGGCGGCCGCGCGCGATTTCTCCATCGAGCTCGACCCGCGCTTCGTCACACGGGCCGATATCGCGGTGCTCGCCGAGCTGGGCTTCAACCGCGCCAGCCTCGGCGTGCAGGATTTCGATCCGGATGTGCAGAAGGCCATCAACCGCGAGCAGGGCGTGGAGGACACACTGGATATCCTGCGTGCCTGCCGCGAGCATGGCTTGCGCTCGGTCAATGTCGATCTGATCTACGGCCTGCCTAAGCAGACACTCCCCGGTTTCGCGCAGACGCTGGAAACCGTGCTGCGCGAGCGACCGGATCGCCTGGCGGTGTATGGGTACGCGCACCTGCCGCACCTGTTCCGCGCGCAGCGCCAGATCGCCGATGCGGATCTGCCCAGCCCCGAGCAGAAGCTGGCCTTGCTGGGCTTGGCGGTGCAGCGCCTCTCAGACGCGGGCTATCAGTACATCGGCATGGATCATTTCGCGTTGCCGGAGGAAGACCTGTCACGGGCACAACGGGCGGGGCAACTGCACCGCAACTTCATGGGCTACACCACGCACGCCGACACCGATCTGGTGGGCCTGGGGGCCAGCGCGATCAGCCACATCGGCGAGACCTACAGCCAGAACCCGCGTGAACTGCCGGCCTGGGAAGCGGCGGTCGATGCAGGGCGGTTGCCGGTCTGGCGCGGCCTGACCCTGGACCAGGACGATGTGCTGCGCGCGGAAGTGATCGGCCAGTTGATGTGCCAGGGAGAAGTGGACGGGGCAGCCGTGGCGGCACGGCACGGCGTGGACTTCGAGACGTATTTCGCCGAGGGACTGCGCGCGCTGGCGGCACTGCAGGCAGACGGCCTGGCCGATTACGCGCAGGGCGTGGTGCGTGCGAGCGAGCGCGGGCGCCCACTGCTGCGGCTGCTGGCGATGTGCTTCGACCGCTATCTGACGCAGCCGGACCAGCCCGTGCGGTATTCCCGCGCGATCTGAGCGGGGCCGCAGTGACGCGTGCATTCCAAAACCGGGCGCGATCAGGCACCCTATGCGCGCCGTTGCCCGGGTGGCGAAACTGGTAGACGCATCGGACTTAAAATCCGCCGGGGGCAACCCCATGCCGGTTCGATTCCGGCCCCGGGCACCAACGGCCAGTTTCACGCGTTGCCCGCGCAACGCAAACTTTACGCAGCCGGCCGCGTGCCACCGTACGCTGCGCAGCAACCCACCTCGGACACGCCACATGGCAAACGCAGTTCGTGCAGGGAAAGCACTGGTGTGGGGCGTGGCGCTGCTGTTCGGCGGCGTGGCCCATGCGCAGGCCCAGACGCAGGTGCCGGCGCAGGCCGCAGGCGAGGTGATCGATCTCGCCCCGGTGGTGGTCTCGGGTGAGCAGCCCGGGCCAGGCATGTGGCAGGTCCGAAATGCCCAGGGCCACACACTGTGGATTCTCGGGACGGTTTCGCCGCTGCCAGCCAAGCTGACGTGGCGTGCCGACGAGGTGCAGGCGGTGATCGCCAGCGCGCAGGAAGTGCTCGGCTCGCCGGGCTGGACACTGGATGCCGACGTGGGCTTTTTCCGCGGGCTGACCCTGGTGCCCTCGGCGATGAAGGCTGCCCGTGATCCCGACGGACGCACCTTGCGCGAGGTGTTGCCGCCCGATCTCTACGCGCGCTGGGAAGTGCTCAAGCAGCGCCACATCGGCCGCGACGGAGGCATCGAGAAAGACCGGCCCTTGGTGGCCGCGACCCAGCTGTATGCCGCCGCACTGAAGGATGTCGGCCTCGGCCGTTCCTCACCGGTGTCCAGGATCGTGCAGAAGGCCAGCAAGGCGCACGGTCTCACGCCGGTCCCGACCCAGGTCACGATCAAGATCGCCGACCCGCGGCAGGCGTTGAAGGAAGTGCGTGGCACCGCCTTGCAGGATGTCGAGTGCTTCCGCCGTACCCTGGATGTGGTCGAACACGGCCTGCCGCTGCTGGCCGAGCGCGCCAACGCCTGGTCGGTCGGTGATATCGAGGCGCTGGAGCGGCTGGCGGTGAAGGGGCAGTACCTGGCCTGCGTGGATGCCGTGGCCAACAGCGATTTCGGGCGGCGGCGTGGCTTGACCGATGTCGATGCGCAGGCGCAGCGCAAATGGATGACCCTGGCCGGCGAGGCGTTGGCGCGCAATGCGGTCACCTTTGCGACCGTCCCGGTCACCTCGCTGCTGGTGCCCGGTGGCTATGCCGATCAACTGCGTGCCCGGGGCTATGAGGTCCAGGCACCGGAATAAGGCGTGACTAACGGGCGATTCGTAACGAGACCGTGAGCACATTCGGTGTCTACCCAGTGCGAAAACTTCATGGCATAGTCAGCTTCAGTTCATTCCGGAAATCCTTCATGCCGCTGCATGCGGTCGCTTATGTCAGCGACGCTATCGATGGAATCGAAACGTCTGATATCGATCAGATCCTGCGAGCAGCAATGGGGTTTAACAAAGTGGCAGGCGTGACCGGCGTGCTGATGTTCGACGGCCGGTGTTTCCTGCAGTACTTCGAGGGACCGGAGGACGGTGTCGACTCGGTGTTCCAGCGCGTGTTCAACGCGCGCATCCATACGAATCTGCGCGAACTCGCGCGAGGGTTCGTGGAGAAACGCCATTTCCCCTGCTGGACGATGGCATCGGCAGCGGTCGAACCGGATGCGCTTGCGCGTATCGTCGAGGCGCCCTGGCAGGGGTTCCAACAGCGGTGTTCCGAGCCAGACGATATGCCCGCAGGTTTTGGTCGTCTGCTGGAGGCATGGACCGGTGTGTCCGGCGAGTTGGAACCGGCAGCAGTGACATTGGGGTCGTAACGCAAAACAACCTTGTCCGTAACACAATGATCACGGTTGCACGCCTATCCTCTTTCTACCAGCTGTGACCAGTCTTGCGGGGTTTGCCCTTGGAGGCTGTCTGAAAGGGTAGTAACCGCAGCTGGACCATTATTCCTTTGGCCGTCGTCCGTACTCTCCGCGGGCGGCGGCTTTGTTCTTTGTGGGGCAGGGTCGGGCGCGTTAGTCTTGCACCACCTGTCTCCCGGCTCCGTATCGCATGACGTATTCCCTGATGATGCCCCGCCTGATGGCTGGCCCGGTTCCGCGGTGCGGAGCCGCTCGATGACGCACGCCATTTCCGCCGCGGTGTCCGCGCGCATCGGGGTCATCGGGCTCGGCTACGTTGGGCTGCCGTTGACCGTGACCTTTGGCCGGCACCAGGCCACGGTGGGCTACGACATCGATCAGGCGCGGGTCGCCGAGCTGCAGCGTGGCATGGATCACACCCTGGAACTGGACGCGGATGAACTGGCTGCTGCGTTGCATGCCCGCTACACCGCCGATCCTTCAGAGCTGGCCGGGTGCAACGTCTACATCGTGACCGTGCCCACCCCGATCGATGCGCATGAGCAGCCCGATCTCGGGCCGCTGCGCAGTGCCAGCACCCTGATCGCCGGCCTGCTCACGCCGGGCGACATCGTGATCTACGAATCCACCGTCTACCCGGGCACGACAGAAGAAGTCTGCGTGCCGCTGCTGGAGGCCGGATCGGGGCTGCGCTTCAACGTCGATTTCTATTGCGGTTACAGCCCGGAGCGGATCAATCCGGGTGACCGCGAACGGCGGTTGCCGGACATCCGCAAGATCACCTCCGGCTCGACGCCGGAAGTCGCCGCCGTGGTCGATGCCTTGTACAAGCGCATCATTACGGCCGGCACCTGGCCGGCGCCCTCGATCCGCGTGGCCGAAGCGGCCAAGGTGATCGAGAACATCCAGCGCGACGTCAACATTGCGTTGGTCAACGAGCTGGCGTTGATCTTCGATCGGCTCGGCATCGATACCCAGGACGTGCTGGATGCGGCCGGCAGCAAGTGGAACTTCCTCCCGTTCCGCCCGGGCCTGGTCGGCGGCCACTGCATCGGCGTGGACCCGTACTACCTGCTGCACAAGTCCGAGAGCGTGGGGTATCACCCGGACCTGATCCACACCGCGCGACAGGTCAACAACCGGGTCGGCGAGCATGTCGCACAACGCGTGCTGGCACTGCTGGCATCGCGCAGCATCGATGTCGCGCAGGCACGCGTGCTGGTACTGGGCGTGACCTTCAAGGAGAACTGCCCGGACCTGCGCAACAGCCGCGCGTTGGAACTGGCGCAGCGCCTGCAGGTCAGTGGCGCCCGGGTGGACGTGCAGGACCCGTGGGTGGGGCCGGCCGCACTGGTCGATGCGGGCGTGCGCTGGGTCGAGGCCCCGGATGCGGCCGGCTATGACGCCGTCGTACTGGCGGTGGCGCATGATCGTTTCCGTGCGTTCGATGCCGCGCAGGTCCGCGCGCTGCTCACGCCGGGCGGTGTGGTGTACGACGTCAAATCCGTGTGGCCCCGGGAAGTGGTGGACGACCGCCTGTAGACTCGGGGGCAGCTATTGATTGAGGAAAGCCATGCATCGCTATCTCGCGTACCTGCTCGCCATCGGGTTGTTCCCGGTCTGCCTGTGGTTGGCCACGATCTGGCCCGCCTGGTACTGGGGCGTCGGCGTGACGGCGTTGCTGGTGGTGCTGGGCACCTGGGATCTGCTGCAGAAGCGCAGCACGCTGCGGCGCAACTATCCGGTGATGGCCCACTTCCGCTACGGGCTGGAATCGATCGGGCCGGAGATCCGCCAGTACTTCGTGCAGAGCGATCTGGAGGATGTGCCGTTCTCGCGCCAGCAGCGCGCGCTGATCTACCAGCGCTCCAAGAATGAAATGGACGTGGTGCCGTTCGGTACGCTGCGCAGCACCTATGCGGTGGACTACGAGTGGATCAACCATTCGCTGGCGCCGACCGAGATCGGCCACCACGATTTCCGCATCCAGATCGGCCCGAACTGCGCCAAGCCGTATTCGGCCAGTGTGTTCAACATCTCCGCGATGAGCTTCGGTTCGTTGTCGGCGAACGCGATCCGCGCCCTCAACGAAGGCGCGCGCCGTGGCAGCTTCTATCACGACACCGGCGAAGGGTCGATTTCGCCCTATCACCGCGAAATGGGCGGCGACCTGGTCTGGGAAATCGGCTCGGGCTACTTCGGATGCCGTGACGATGCCGGTGGTTTCAGCGAAGAGAAATTCGTCGCCAACGCCACCCATGATCAGGTCAAGATGATCGAGATCAAGCTGTCGCAGGGCGCCAAGCCCGGCCACGGCGGCGTGCTGCCGGCGGCCAAAGTGAGCGAGGAGATTTCGATCACCCGTGGCGTGCCGATGGGCGTGGATTGCGTATCGCCCTCCAGGCACAGCGCGTTCAATACGCCGGTGGAACTGCTGCAGTTCGTTGCGCGGCTGCGCGAGTTGTCCGGCGGCAAGCCGGTCGGGTTCAAGCTGGCCATCGGCCACCCCTGGGAGTGGTTCGGTATCGCCAAGGCGATGCAGGAAACCGGGCTGCTGCCGGATTTCATCGTGGTCGATGGCGCCGAGGGAGGTACCGGTGCGGCGCCGGCCGAGTTCATCGATCACGTGGGTGTGCCGATGCACGAGGCGCTGTTGCTGGTGCACAACACGCTGGTCGGCCTGGACCTGCGCGATCGCATCCGCGTCGGTGCGGCGGGCAAGGTCACCAGTGCCTTCGAGATCGCACGCACCATCGCGCTGGGCGCGGACTGGTGCAATGCCGGGCGTGGCTTCATGTTCGCGCTGGGCTGCATCCAGTCGCTGAGCTGCCACAGCGATAAATGCCCCACCGGCATCGCCACGCAGAACCCGCATCGCTGGCGTCACCTGGACGCCGCTGACAAGGCCACGCGCGTTCACAACTACCATGAGAACACCCTGCGCGCGCTGCGCGACCTGTTGTGCGCGGCCGGCTTGAACGATCCTTCCGAGTTGGGCCCGGAGCACATCCTGCGCCGCGTCTCGCCGGTGGAAATCCGCTCACTGGCTTCGCTGTACCGCTATCTGGCCCCGGGTGAGCTGCTGCGCAAAGTGCCGGACCATGCGGTCTTCCACGACTACTGGGCCGATGCGCGCAGTGATTCGTTCCAGCCGCCGGCGCGCATCCAGGCGCTGCGGACAAGCAAATCGCGATGACCGATGCGCGTGACCTGCGCTTGCGCGTTGGCCGTGCCGAGGAGGCGGACAGACTTTGGCTGCTGCGCACGCGGTGCGTACGTGAACTGTGCAGTGCGGCCTATCCGCCGGAGGTGATCGCCCCGTGGTCGGCCTCACCGCCACCGGACCACTACCGCGCGCTGCTCGCCGCCGGTGGCTGCGTGATTGCCGAAGACGCCGACGGCGCGCTGTTGGGCTATGGCGTGATCGATCTGGCCGGCAACGAAATCGATGCGTTGTTCGTCGATCCCGACTGCGGCGGCCGTGGCATCGGCCTGACCTTGATGCAGGCGATGCAAGCACGGGCGGATCCGGCGCGGCCCTTGGTGCTCTCAGCCTCGCTCAATGCGGTCGCGTTCTATCGTCGCT
>DMZT01000248.1 GCA_003484865.1 Stenotrophomonas sp. | reverse complement strand
CGATGTCGTCTTCCAGCGCACCGCTGTCATCGGGCGCCGGCAACGGCAGTGGCTCCAGCTCACTGCCGTACTGCGCATGCTGGCCGGCGACGCGGCGGTGCTGGCGCAGCACATCGATGGCACGGTTGCGCGCGGTGGTCATCAGCCACGCTCCGGGATTGTCCGGTACCCCCTGGCGGGGCCAGCGCTCCAGCGCGGCCAGCCAGGTGTCCTGGACCAGCTCTTCGGCACGGCCGACATCGCCGCCAAGCAGACGGGTCAGGCGGGCGGTCAACACTGGCGACTCCATGCGCCAGATCGTCTCCAGTCGTTGCGTCAGTGCCGTGTCCATGCGGCCGATCAGAGCACCAGCGCGGCCGGGGCACAAGCCGCACCGCGGCGTGCCATCGCGCCGGTCCGGGCTCAGGGCTGCTTCATGCAGTTGACCATCCATGGCTTGCCGTAGCGGTCGATCAGAAAGCCCCAGCGATGGGCCCAGAAGGTCTCGGTGATCGGCATCTTGATCTCACCCCCGTCGGCCAGCGCCTTGAACACACGCTCGGCTTCGTCGACCGAGTCGACCTCGATGTTGATCGTGGTGCTGCCCTGCCCGTCCGACGACGGGCCATCGGCGGCCATCAGGACCGCCGAGCCAACCTCCAGCTGGCTGTGGGCAACGTGGTCCAGTGTCTCCGGCGGCATCTCGCCACAGCCCTCCTGGCTTTCCATGGGAGGCATGTCGCGGTACTTCATTTCAGAGGTGACCTTACCGCCGAGCGCCTGCGCGTAGAAGGCCATGGCGTCATGGGTCTTGCCGTTGAAGCCGAGGAACGGAATCAGTTTCATGGGAATGCTCCAGGGATGCGGGGGGATCAATCGGCGGTGCCGATCTGGTCGCGCAGACGCTGTTCCTGCGCCTGTAATTCAGGAGTGAAGGCCGCGCCGAAATCCTCGGCACTGAGGATCGGCCGCAGCTCGACCACATCCCCGGCAGCGAACGGGGCGCGCTTGAGCCATTCGGTGGCCTCGTCCAGCGAGCGCACCTGCCAGAGCCAGAACCCGCAGACCAGCTCGCGGGTTTCAGCGAAGGGCCCATCGATGACACGCGGCGGTTCACTGCCGAACGCCACCCGGCGGGCGCGCGCGGTCGGGTGCAGGCCCTCGCCGGCCAGCATGATCCCGGCCTGGACCAGCTGTTCGTTGTAAGCGCCCATGGCGCGTATTTCCTGCTCGGTGGGCAGTTGACCGGCCTCGGTGGCCGCCGTTGCCTTGACCAGTACCATGACTTTCACGGGATGCTCCTGTGTGCCAGCCCGTCACCCGGGCCGTTCACTGGATACAACGTGCCCGCAGGGCGGAAATCGACACGCCGCACGGGTTTATTTTTCCGCCCCTGAACGGGGCACCGCTGCGGCGCTGCAACACGTCCCGGGCGCGGGCTGGGGCATCATGCCGTTTCCCCCGCTCACCCCGGTCCGGCCATGCAATTCCTGTTGCTGATCTACATCGACGAAGGCCTGTTGCAGGCCCTGCCCGGCGACGAGTACGACCGCCTGATGCACGACTGCCTGCAGCATGCCGACCGCCTGCAGGCCGAGGGCACGCTGGTGCTCGCGCAGAAGCTGGAACCGGTCGACAGCGCGCGTACGCTGCGCGTGCGCCAGGGCCAGACCCGCATCACCGATGGCCCGTTCGCCGAAACCCACGAATTGTTGGCCGGCTTCAATCTGATCAACGCGCCGGACCACGCTGAGGCGATGCGCATCGCCCAGCAGTTCCCGTGGTCACGTTTCGGCAGCATCGAGGTGCGCCCGCTGGCCGACATGGACGCCGAACGCGTGCGCGTCGGCGCCTGACATGGCTCAGGGCAACAGCGTGATCTTCAGATCGCGCGGGCCGATGGCCTCATTGCCGCTGTAGTCACGCGCACTGCCACGCAGGATGTAGTCGCCGGCGGGCAACGCGTCGGGCTGCCAGCGCCCGGTCTCGACCAGCCCATCGCGCACGGTGTTGGTGACCAGGTAGCGGAACCGGGTGACCGCGCTGCCATGCACGGTGATGCCACTGTCCGGCGCGTAGGCCACGCGGGTGGCGCTGTCTTCGCGCGGCATCCGGTTGAAGACGATGTTGAAACGCGGCTGCTCGTAGCCGGCCAACGGCTGGCCCTGCGCATCCAGCACCTGGTAGCCGACCTGGTACAGCCCCAGCCGCCGCCGCGGCAGGTTGCGGTCCACCTGGTCCCACGCCTCCACCACGATCTGCACGCCCGGGCCTTGCCTCGGAACTGCAATGCGGCCATCGGCGCCGGCCTGGATCGGCTGATCCAGATCGTCCAGCACCGCCACCTCGGTGATGCGCGGCGCGAAGGTGTCGGCATAATCGATGAAGCCCAGCGCCACCGCATTGCGCTCGAAGCCGCTGGCACCCACGCTCAGGTGTACATGCGCCATGCGGTTGATGCTGCCCAGCGCCTCACCCGCAGCGAAGCGCGTGCCACGGCGCACGCGGATGCGCGCCAACGTGCCGTCCTCACCGAACAGTGGCTGCCAGCGCGCATCGAACGGACGATCGCGCGGGTCGCGGCCGACCTTCATGTGGATGTACTTGAGCCGGCCCAGTGACAGGCCCTCGGCCTGGCCACCCACTGACCACGCCGCGAACGGCGTATCCACCTTGCCGTCGGCAATCGCCAGCACCGGCTGGCCGACATCGCCGCGGATGTCGAAGCCACCGTGCAGGTGGTGGCGACTTTCGCCCTTGAAGTCGCCGCGCACTTCACCCAGCGTGCCGACCACTTCATGCCACCCGTCCTGCGGAGCCAGCGGCCACCGGCCGGCGGTCTGCGGCAGCGGCGCGTCCGGCGCCGGGCCGATCAG
>DMZT01000243.1:392-2772 GCA_003484865.1 Stenotrophomonas sp. | reverse complement strand
CCTCGGCCTGCGCCATCGCCTGGGCATTGGCCATCGCCGCAGCGATCGCCGCTTCCGCCGTGGCCGGCTCGGCAGCGGCGGGTTGCGCGCCTTCCTCCTGCTGCGGCGTGCCGCGTCCAACGAACGCCACCTGCACACGCCCGCTCTCACCGCCCTGGTCCGGTTCGGCAGGCGGCCGGATCAAGGCGACCCACAGCAGCAACAACGCGAACATCAGATGCAGCAACGCGCTGATCACGGCCGAGGTCCAGCGCATCCAGCGCTGATCGCGCGGCGCCGGATCCCAGCCCTGCCAGAGCAGGCGACGCATCGCCTGGACGAAACTCAGTTCCGGCAGGCGCCCGCCCCGCGGAAGCGGCTCGCGCTGGGCCAGCTCGGCCAGCACTTCGCTGGCCCGGAACGGCCGCGGCAATGGCGACAACGCGCGCAGCCACAGGCCCCACCCATAGGGGAGGCCGGTGGTTTTTTCGAGAATGCGCTTGTCCGGCTGGCGAGCCAGCAGCCAATCGAGGATGTCGTCAGCCCGGCGCAGTGGCACGCAGCGCGATCAGGCTGCCGTGCCGCGGGGAATGTACGGCGCGTCGCCACTCTCGTGGTCGGTCGCATCGCGCACCGCGGTGATGCCGGGCACACGCCCCATCAGGGTTTTTTCGATGCCCTGCTTGAGCGTGACGTCGGCCATGCCGCAGCCCTGGCAACCGCCGCCGAAGCGCAGCAGCACCACGCCATCGGCCGAGACTTCCTGCACCGCGACCTTGCCGCCGTGCGAGGCCAGCTGCGGGTTGACTTCGTTCTCCACCACCCAGCGCACGCGCTCGACCAGCGAGGAGCCTTCGGTCGGCGCCTCGCCCTTGATCTTGGGGGCCTTGATGGTCAGCTGCTGGCTGCCCGTGGCATTGGTGACGAAATCGATCTCGGCACCATCGAGCCAGGCCACGCTGGTAGCGGCCACGTAGAGGGTGAAGCCATCGCAGTCCACGGCCCACTCGTCACCGAGCAGCTCACCGGGATCGGCGAACTCCAGGCGGGCATCGGCGCGCGGGGTACCCGCATCGACGGCGGTGAGGCGTACGCCCATGCCGGGCACGGCCTCACGTTCGATCAGCTTGCGGAAATAGGATTGGGCAGTGTCGGATATCTGGATCATCGGGCTATTCTAGCCAATCCCTTGTTATGCGCTCATTCGGTTTATACACCGGACCGCGCATTGTTCAGTCATACAGATGTGGAGGAACCCATGGCCGACCTGATTCCGCTGGCGCAAGCCCACTGCGTGCCGCGCAAAGGCAGCGACCACAAGCTCGGCACCGCCAGGGTCGCCGAGCTGCTGGCCCAGATTCCCGGCTGGGAGCTGGCCGAGGCCGGCCAGGCGCTGACCCGCACCTTCCGCTTCGACAACTACCACGGCACCATGGCCTTCGTGAACGCCCTGGCCTGGGTGGCCCATCGTGAAGATCACCACCCGGACCTGGGCGTGCATTACGACCGCGCCGTGGTGCGCTTCTCCACCCACGATGTGGGCGGCCTGAGCGAGAACGACTTCATCTGCGCGGCGAAAGCCTCGGCCCTGACGGAGTAAGCCCATGAAACTGCAGTACCTCCTGCTGTCCAGCATTGCCCTGGCCGCCCTGGCCGGCTGCAACAAGACACCCGCCGAACCGGCCGCCCCGGTCGCGGCACCCACCGAGGTCGCCGCGGTCAAGACGCCACCGCCGGAGTACCCGATCGAACTGGCCTGCCAGGGGATCGGCGGCACCAGCACCTTCAAGGTGACCATCGCCGCCGACGGCCAGCCCAGCCAGGTCCAGCTCGCCAGCGGCAGCGGCAACGCCCAGCTCGACGAGCAGGCGCAGAAGGCCGTACAGGCCTGGCAGTTCAAGGCGGCCACGCGCGCCGGGCAGACGGTTCCGACCACGATCCAGGTGCCGGTCAGCTTCAATCCGCCGCAGCCCAAACCCGACCAGTGCTTCGCGGTCGAAGAACGGCTGCGTCGCGGCGGTTGATCGCCGCGTTGTGTTGAGGTCAGCCGCCGCAAACCTCGTGCTCCCTACTCCGCGCCCCGGTGATGTTGCCCGGGGCGCGCTGCACTTCTACAAGGACGCGTTGGCGGATGCCTGATATTTCCAGTGAAAACGTATGGATCGCCCTGGCGGTCACCCTGGCCGCCGGCCTGGCCACCGCCCTGGGCAGCCTGATGGTGCTGTTCTCGCGCCGGCCCAACCCGCGCCTGCTGGCATTCGGGCTGGCCTTTGCTGGTGGCGCGATGGTCTTCGTCTCGCTGACCGAGATCCTCAACAAGGCGATCGACTCGTTCACCCAGGCCTACGACGCCCGGCTGGGCTTCGCCTATGGCACGGCGGCCTTCCTGGTCGGCGTGCTG
>DMZT01000243.1:0-202 GCA_003484865.1 Stenotrophomonas sp. | reverse complement strand
CTTCCTGGTCGGCGTGCTGCTGATCGTGGTGATCGACCACCTGATCCCGAACCCGCACGAGAGCCTGGACAAGCAGGACCCGCTGTTCCGCGACAACAACAAGGCCTACATCAAGCGGGTCGGCCTGCTGACGGCGGTGGCGATCACCGCGCACAACTTCCCCGAGGGCCTGGCCACGTTCTTTGCCACGCTGGAAAGCCCG
>DMZT01000085.1:2351-5849 GCA_003484865.1 Stenotrophomonas sp. | reverse complement strand
CACCAACGGTGGGTACCTACAGGTCAGTCGTACCGACCAACGGTGGGTACCTACCGCTCCGATGCGTGCCGACCGATGGCCGGCATCTACATCAGAAGTCCATGCCGCCCATGCCACCCATACCGCCCATGCCGCCGCCAGCTGCGCCAGCGCCGTCATCCTTCTTCGGGGCTTCGGCAACCATCGCTTCGGTGGTGATCATCAGGCCAGCGATCGAGGCAGCGTTCTGCAGCGCCGAACGGGTGACCTTGGTCGGGTCCAGGATGCCGAATTCCAGCATGTCGCCGAACTCGCCGGTGGCGGCGTTGTAGCCGAAGCTGCCGGTGCCTTCCTTGACCTTGTTGACGATCACGGACGGCTCTTCGCCAGCATTGGCCACGATTTCGCGCAGCGGGGCTTCCATCGCGCGCAGGGCGATCTGGATGCCGTGGTTCTGGTCTTCGTTGGCACCCTTCAGGCCGCTCAGCGCGGTGACCGCACGGACCAGGGCAACGCCGCCGCCCGGGACCACGCCTTCTTCAACGGCTGCACGGGTCGCGTGCAGGGCGTCGTCGACGCGATCCTTCTTTTCCTTCATTTCGATTTCGGTCGAGGCACCGACCTTGATCACGGCAACGCCGCCGGCCAGCTTGGCCACACGTTCCTGCAGCTTTTCACGGTCGTAATCGGACGAGGTGTCTTCGATCTGGGTCTTGATCTGGGTGACACGCGCTTCGATGTTGGCCTTCTCGCCGGCGCCATCGATGATCGTGGTGTTTTCCTTGGAGACCTGCACCTTCTTGGCGCGGCCCAGGTCCTTGATCGTCGCCTTTTCCAGCGACAGACCGATTTCCTCGGAGATCACGGTGCCGCCGGTCAGCACGGCCATGTCTTCCAGCATCGCCTTGCGACGATCGCCGAAGCCCGGTGCCTTGACGGCCACGACCTTGACGATGCCACGGATGGTGTTGACCACCAGGGTCGCCAGCGCTTCGCCTTCGATGTCTTCGGCGATGATCAGCAGCGGCTTGCCGGCCTTGGCGACGCCTTCCAGCACGGGCAGCAGGTCGCGCACGTTGGAGATCTTCTTGTCGTGCAGCAGCACGTACGGATCATCCAGGTCAGCGGTCTGCGACTGCTGGTTGTTGATGAAGTACGGGGACAGGTAGCCACGGTCGAACTGCATGCCTTCGACGACGTCCAGCTCGTTGTCCAGGCCCGAGCCTTCTTCAACGGTGATGACGCCTTCCTTGGTCACGCGGCGCATCGCTTCGGCGATGATGTTGCCGATCGACTCGTCCGAGTTGGCCGAGATCGTGCCGACCTGGGCAATGGCCTTGTCGTCAGCGGTCGGCTTGGAGATGTTCTTCAGCTCGGCGACGGCGGCGATCACGGCCTTGTCGATACCGCGCTTGAGGTCCATCGGGTTCATGCCGGCAGCAACGGCCTTGGCGCCTTCGCGGATCAGGGCCTGGGCCAGCACGGTGGCAGTGGTGGTGCCGTCGCCGGCGTCATCGTTGGTGCGCGACGCGACTTCCTTCACCATCTGCGCGCCCATGTTCTCGAACTTGTCAGCCAGTTCGATTTCCTTGGCGACAGAGACGCCGTCCTTGGTGATGGTCGGCGCGCCGAAGCTCTTTTCGAGCACGACGTTGCGGCCCTTCGGGCCCAGGGTAGCCTTGACGGCATTGGCGAGAACGTTGACGCCGCGAACCATGCGGGCGCGGGCGTCTTCACCGAAACGAATATCTTTGGCAGCCATTGCGATTACCTTTTTATGTAGAGCCGGGCCATGCCCGGCTGCTTGAACGGGAGGAAGTGCGGAAGCGCCGGCACGGGGCCGGCCGCATCACTCAGCCGACGATGGCGAGGATGTCGTCTTCGCGCAGGACCTTGAACTCGACGCCTTCGGACTTGTAGCTGCTGCCGGCGTACTGGCCGTAGATGACCTTGTCACCGACCTTCAGCGACGGCGCGCGCACGCTGCCGTTGTCCAGGGGCTTGCCCGGGCCGACGGCCACGACTTCACCCTTGGTCGACTTTTCCTTGGCGGAATCCGGAATCACGATGCCGCCGGACGAGATTTCGTCGGCTTCGATCGGCTTGACTACGACGCGGTCATGAAGCGGCTTGATGCTCATGTGAGACCCTTTTAAGTTGTTGATTGGTCTAGGAAAGTCTGGCGATGTTAGCACTCGCACAGGGCGACTGCCAGCCACGCTCACGAAAAAACCCGACGGTGCGGGACAGAGCAGAGATGGTGCTGGCCCCATCCCTTTCAAGGGCAGGCGACCGGTTTTTTTTGTCGATCCGGGCCCACGCGTGAATGTTTGACGCAGTTCTCAATGCGAAAGGTCGAATCCGACAGACCAATCGATGTGTCATCTGGATTGCGTAGATTCGAGCGGCACTGACCAATCACAAGGAGCCGTAGATGAGGTTGCTGACGCCGCTGACCCTGGCCTGCCTGCTGGTGCTGGCCACCAGCCCGGCCCGGGCCGATGTATTCATCAATGAACTGCATTACGACGACAGCACCCCGGCCGGAGACGTCGGCGAGGCGATCGAAGTGGTCGCCACCGCCGGTGAAGACCTGTCCGGCTACCGGCTCTATCTCTACAACGGCAGCAACCCTTCGGCCGCCGCGGTCTACGCCAGCAACGCGGTCCCGGCCGGCACCGCCAGCTGCGGCAGCGCCCGGCTGGCCACGGTCAGCTACCCGACCAACGGGATCCAGAACGGTCCCAACGACGGCATCGCCCTGGTCGATCCCAGTGGCAAGGTGGTCCAGTTCGTCAGCTACGAGGGCACCATCACCGCCGCCGGGGGTCCTGCGGCGGGCCTGACCAGCCAGAACCTTCCGGTCAGCGAGACCAACAGCACCGCCCCGGGCACCTCCCTGCAGCTGACCGGCACCGGCAGCCAGTACGCGCATTTCACCTGGGCCGAATCGGCCACACAGAGCTTCGGCGCCTGCAACCACGGCCAGACCTTCAGCGGCGGCGGCCCGACCGGCCCGAATACCGCGCCCTCGGTCACCGCCACCACGCCCGAGCAGGGCGCCAGCACCTTCCCGGCCGCCGCCGACCTGAGCGTCACCTTCAGTGAGCCGGTCACCCTCGCCAGCGGCGCCTTCGCGCTGAGCTGCGGCCAGTCCGGCACGGTCCTCCTGAGCCACCCGACCACCGGTACCCGCTTCACCCTGGCCACCAACACCGCGCTGGTGGCCGGTGAAGCCTGCCGCTTCGACATCCGCGCCACCCGCGTGAAGGATGCCCAGGGCGCACGCCCGGCCGCCGATACGCGCATTGCCTTCACCGTGGCCACCGCCACCACGCCCGATCCGGGCAACCCTGGCACGCCCGGGGAGTACTACGCCCGGGTCAACACCTCCACCCCCAGCCAGTTGCGCTGCTCGCTGCACGAGACCATCAAGGGGCACACCGCCTACCCCTACAGCGGCTCGGGCACCAGCACCTGGACCATTCTGGAAATCGCCGACGAAGATCCCAACAACAG
>DMZT01000085.1:0-2250 GCA_003484865.1 Stenotrophomonas sp. | reverse complement strand
GATCCCAACAACAGCGGCAAGATCCTCGATGCCTACCGCAACCGCAGCTACACCAAGGTCAGCGGGCGCGCAGGCACCGGCAGCGGGCTGACCTACAACCGCGAGCACACCTGGCCCAACTCGCTGGGCTTTGCCAGCACCACCGGCGACAAGGGCCTGCCGTACGCGCCGTATACCGACACCCACATGCTGTACCTGACCGATGCGCAGTGGAATGCGGACCGCGGCAACAAGCCGTTTGCCAAATGCGACAGCAACTGCGGTGAACGCGCGACCGAGGCCAACAATGGTTTCGGCGGCGGCAGCGGCGGCTACCCGGGCACCTCCAACTGGGTGCGCACGCCGGATGGCAATGGCGGCTCGTTCGAAGTGTGGGGCCACCGCAAGGGCGATATGGCGCGTGCGGTGATGTACATGGCGATCCGTTATGAAGGCGGTAAAGATGCCAAAACCGGGCAGTCCGAGCCGGACCTGGAGTTGACCGACGACCGCAGCAGGATCGTCAAAACGTCGGCCTCGCCGGCTTACATGGGCCTGCTCTCGACCCTGATCGACTGGCACCTGTCCGACCCGCCGGACGCGGCAGAACGCGCTCGCAACGAGGTGATCTTCAGTTTCCAGGGCAACCGCAATCCGTTCATCGACCACCCGGAGTGGGCCACCCCCACGCTGTTCACCTCGGCCAAGCCGACCACCTGCCAGCTGGCCAACTGAGCCCGGCCGACCGGCGCCCCCTCGCGGCGCCGGTCGGACCATTGACCTCTGGCGGTCCTATACTCGGCGGTCATGTCGATTGCCGATCCCGTCTTCCTGCTGTTCACCACCTGCCCCGACGTGGCCTGCGCCACGCGGCTGGCACACGCGCTGGTGGACGAACGCCTGGCAGCCTGCGTGACGCGCCTGGACGGGGCGCATTCGACCTACCGCTGGCAGGGCGAGGTCACCGAGGACCACGAGGTCCAGTTGCTGATCAAGACCACCGGCAGCCGCCTGGACGCCGCGATCGCGCGCGTGCAGGCCCTGCATCCGTATGAACTCCCCGAGTGCATCGCGGTCGAAACCCGCGCCGGCCTACCGGCGTACCTGGATTGGATTCGGGCGCAGACCCGTGAGGAAAGTGATTGATGACGCTGTTTCGTCGTGTTGCCGCGCTGTGCGCGTTGCTCGTGGTCTCCCTGCCGGTCTGGGCGGTCAGCGAAAAGGACCTGCTCCCGGTCGATGAAGCCTTCGGGCTGACTGCGCAGGCGCGTGACCGCGATCGCGTGGAGATCAGCTGGAAGATCGCCCCGGGCTATTACCTGTATCGCCACCGCACCACGGTCAAGGCCGATGCCGGTTTCGACGCCGAGGCGTTGCAGCTGCCAGCCGGCAAGAAGCATCACGACGATTTCTTCGGCGAGGTGGAGACCTACCGCGAACGCCTGACCGGCGTGCTGCCGGGCAAGGCTGCCGACGGCACCGACACCGTGACGCTGGAAGTGCGTTACCAGGGCTGCGCCGATGCCGGCGTGTGCTACCCGCCGCAGAAGCGCACGCTGCAGGTGAAGCTGCCGGCCGGTGGCAGCGGCGCTGGCACCGCCCCGACCGCCGCCAGCGCTGCCGCGTCCCCGTTCAACACCCCGTTGGCCGGCAACACCGGCAGTGGCCTGCGCCTGCCCGGCACCAGCAACACCCAGGCGCTGCCGCTGCCGTCCGAGCGCGCCTTCGGCTTCGATGCGATCGTCGGCGATGGCAACACCGTGCTGCTGCGTTTCACCCCGGCACCCGGTTACTACCTGTATCGCGACCGCACTTCGCTGGCACTGGAAGGCGCGCCGGGCATCCGCGCGGACAAGCCGACGTGGCCGGCCGCCAAGTCGCATCGCGATGAGCATTTCGGCGATGTGGCGGTGTATTTCGACCAGATCGACGTGCCGCTGCCACTGCGCCGCAGCACGGCCAACGCCACCGATGCCACGCTGGTGATCACCTTCCAGGGCTGCCAGACCGATGGCATCTGCTACCCGCCGATGACGCGCCGGGTGAAGTTGGCGCTGCCGGCCGGCACGATCAATGCCAAGGCCGATGAGGTCGCGCAGAAGACCGAGGTCATCGCGCCCCTGCCCAATCGCGATAAACGGGCACAGGCCCGCGGTGATGCCGGCACCGGCAGCCAGCCGATGCTGATCCGCCCGAACGAACCCGCGCTGGCCGTGCCGGGCGACACCGCCGCCACCCCGGATGCCAGCGCCGACAACGCGCAGCGCACCC
>DMZT01000189.1 GCA_003484865.1 Stenotrophomonas sp. | reverse complement strand
CCGGTGATGAAACCGGCTGCATCCGAGGCCAGGTACACCGCGGTATCGGCGGCTTCCTGCGGTCGGCCCTGGCGGCGCAGCGGCGTATTGCCGGCCACCGCGGTGCGCACTTCCGGCTTGGTGAATTCATCATGGAAGCGGGTGGCGATCATGCCGCAGCACAGCGCATTGACGCGGATGCCGCGCGGGCCCAGTTCCTTGGCCATGGCGCGGGTGAAGGTCATCACTGCAGCCTTGGCCGTGGCGTAGATCGCCGCGCCCGGTCCACCGCCATCGCGCCCGGCCTGCGAGGCGAAGTTCACGATCGCGCCGCCTTCGGGCATGTGCGGCACCACCGCATGCGTGGTCAGGTAGACCGAGCTCATGTTGAGGTCCATCACCTTGTGGAAGAACGCCTCGTCGATCTCGGCCAGCGGACGGCGCTGGACCATGCCACCGGCGACGTTCACCAGCACATCGATCTGCGGGCCGAACGCAGCCTGGGTCGCAGCGACCATCGCGGCCACGGCCTTGGCATCGGTGACATCGGCGCGATGCACGATCGCGGTGCCGCCGGCGGCTTCAACCTGTTTGAGGGTCTCCTGCGCGCTGGCCTCATCGTTGGCGTAGTTGATGCAGACCTTGGCACCGGCCGCGGCCAGCTTGAGCGAGATCTCGCGGCCGATGTCACGGCCGCCACCGGTGACGATGGCCACCTTGTCCTTGAATTGGGTCATGAAACACTCCTGTGATGCGTTGGGGGAAAGGGAAGAAGAGGGCTCAACGGCGCTCGACCGGGCCGTGGATTTTTTCCACGCGACCGGTGACCAGCCACAGCGCCAGCAGGGAGGCCGGCACCAGGGCGGCCACCAGGATGAAAATGGGTGCGTAGGATTCGTGGGTCATGGCGGGCACCAGCCAGGTGGTGATCAGCGTGCCGGCCACCGCGGCCATGCCGCCGAGGCCGGCGACCGAGCCGACCGATTTGCCGCTGAAGATGTCGCCGGGCAGGGTCTGGATGTTGCCGATGGCGATCTGGAAGCCGAACAGCACGAAGGCGATGGTCACCACGGCCCAGACCGGATCGGTGGCCAGCACCGCGCCCAGCAACGCCGGGGCCATGATCGCGCCGCCCAGGGTGATCACCACCTTGCGGGCCTTGTCCACGCTCCAGCCCGCGCCGATCAGGCGGCCGGACAACCAGCCGCCGCCGAGGCTGCCGATCATCGCGCCGACATACGGCACCCAGGCGAAGATGCCGATCTGCTTGATGTCGAAGCCGAAGGTGTCGGCCAGGTAGAGCGGCAGCCAGGACACGAACAGCCACCAGATCGGGTCCAGGAAGAACCGCGAGATCAGGATGCCCCAGGTCTGCCGATGGCCGAGCAGCTGGCGCATGCTGGGCACGTACTCGGCGACCGGCACCGCCGGCTGTTCGGTCGGTGCATCCAGGATCAACGCGCGCTCGGCGGCGCTCACCCACGGGTGCTTGTCCGGGCCGGCGCGGTAGATGATCAGCCAGGGCAGCAGCCAGATGAAGCCGATCGCACCGATCAGGATGAAGGTGCCGCGCCAGCCCAGCCACAGGAACAGCACGGCGATCAGCGGTGCCGACACGATCGCGCCGATCGACGCACCCGCATTGAACACGCCCTGCGCCAGCGCACGCTCACGCGCCGGGAACCACTCGGCATTGGCCTTGACCGCACCCGGCCACGCGCCAGCTTCGCTGATGCCGAGCATGGCGCGCACGATGCTGAAGGACAGGATGGAGTGGGTGACCGAATGCAGCGCGATCGAGATCGACCACACCGCGATCGACAGCGCAAAGCCCAGCCGCGTGCCGATGATGTCGAACAGGCGGCCGAACACGAACTGGCCGGCGGCATAGAACAGCATGAAGACCGTGACCAGCAGCGCGTAGTCTTCCTTGGTCGCGCCGACGTCCTTGGAAATCTGCGGCCACATCACGGCCAGGGCGTTGCGGTCGATGTAGTTGATCACCGTGGCAATGGCGATCAGTGCCACGATCAGCCAACGGACATAGGTGCGGGCCTGGGTGGTGACCTTCATTTGCCGTCCTTGCCGGTGCGGGTGCCGGTATCGAAGCGCTTCCAGCCACCGTCCCAGCGCCAGCTGTGGCCGCCGCCGCTCACTTCATGCGATCCGCCCTTGGCCGGGTCATCGGCGATGCCCACGGCGAGCTGCTTGCCGCCAGCCAGGTCGAGCACCAGCACGTCCGCATCCTTGCCGCGGTAGTGGGTGAGGCGGTCGATGCGGCTGTTGGCGCCGCGCACGGTTTCGGCGGTGCCGTCGTACTGGCCATGGGGTTCGAGCACGCCGTAGAACGTGGTGGCGGCCTGGCCATCCACCCGCTGCAGCAGCATTGGCTCACGGCGCAGGTTGAACGAGGGATCATTCGCGCCGCTCTCGCCGATCAACGCACGCGAGGGCGCGGTGCTGGCGAAACGGTAGGTATAGAAGCGGCCGTCCAGCAGCCAGGTCAGGCTGCGTGCGTCGCTGGTTGGCTCGCTGGCCGCATCGATCCAGACGTGCTGGTAACCGTTGGCCTTGCCCAGCACCGGACGTGCGGCGAGCGCGGACTGGCTCTTGAAGCCCACGTCCATGATGTGACCGTTGAAGTGCAGCGGCAGGTCATAGCGCGCGGCCTTGCTGCCGGTGACGCGCAGCAGATCCAGTACCACCGGCTCGCCCAGCGAGGGGTGCGAGAGCAGCGCCTGGGTAC
>DMZT01000016.1 GCA_003484865.1 Stenotrophomonas sp. | reverse complement strand
ATTCAAGGCACTGGCGAACGGAATCGGCGGCAGCGCGCTGACCAGCATGCGTGCGGTCACCGAGTCGTTCATCAGACCATCGGCCAGGCCGGCGTCCATCGTGACGGCGGCCAGCGGATCCAGCGTGCGGGTCTGTGCGCGCAGCACCTGCGGCCACGCCGCGCGCACCGGCAGGTCATAGCGGCGATCGACCTTGAAGCCGTTGCCGTCCACGCGCACGCGGACCTTGGCTACCGTGTAGCCCTCGCGCGCGGTCAGCGGGAAGCTCAGCGTGCTCTTGGCGTCGGCGTTGAGCTTGAGCGTGCGGCTGGCGTCGCCCAGGGTCAGCGGCCCGATGCCATCGACCTGCACCTTGAACTCGCCCGGCGTGCCGGTGAAGTTCTGCACATCCAGGGTGACCGTGCTGGTATCCCCGGGCGCCATCACGCGCGGCATGCTGGCTTCGGCCAGGATCGGCGCGCGCACCACGGTCTCCACATCGCGCTTGCCGTACTGGTCATCGGCGTACACCAGCGCCGAGACGCGCAGGGTGCCGTTGAAATCCGGCACCTTCAGCGCGATCCGCGCGATGCCCTTGGCATCGAGTTTCACCGGGCCGGAGAACAGGTCCACCGTCTGCACCCGCGCGGTCGGGCGCTTGGCCTGCGGCATCGCGGCCAGCGCCATGTCGCCACCGAACTTCAGCTTGCCGCTGCTGCCGTCGAAGCTTTCGATCACGCGGCTGTAGATGTCATACGCATCCACGCCCAGACGACGCTGCGCGAAGAAGTGCGCAGCGGCATCGGGCACCGGGAAGCGGGTGATGTTGAGGATGCCCACATCCACCGCCGAGACCGTCACATGCGCGACCTTGCCGGCCAGCTGTGGGGCACTGACGGTGACCGGCAGCGTCTGCTCCGGGCGCATCTGCTTCGGTGCCACCAGGCCGACCGCGATCTGCCGCGCCTTGCGGTCCATCGGCACGTGCACCACGCCGACCGCACGGGCCGGGGTGATCTTGCTCGGGGCACTGCCGCCACGGAACACCAGCGCGGTGATGTAGACGTCGTGGCGTTCCCATTCGGCGGTGACCGGAATGTCGTAGGTGCTGCCCGGCTTGGCGTCGATATCCTGGACGTAGAGCATCTTGTCGCTCTCGACCATCAGCACGCCCTTGCCGGCATGCGGCGGGGTCACGGTGACGCGCACGGTATCGCCGGCCTTGTAGCCGGTCTTGTCCAGCGCCAGCTTGACCTTGTCCGGGCGTGCATCCAGGCCGCGGTTGTCGTCGTTCCAGCTCCAGCCGGCGTTGAAGGGATAGCGGCTGGTCAGCCCGGTGGCAGGATCGAACACGTCCAGTCGGTACTCGCCCCACTCCACCGGGAAGTCAACGCCGACCGCCGCACTGCCGGCATCGACGGTGCGGGTGTCCTTGTTCTCGAAGCGGCGGGTGAAGTCGTAATCCCAGCGGTTGTCGTTGAAGGTCCAGTGGTAATCGCGCAGCTCGCGCACCAGCGTGACCTTCAGGCCCTTGGCCGGCTGCGGCTTGCCCGCCGCGTCCACGCGCATCAGTTCGAAGCGCGCGTTGCTGTTGGCATCCGCGCCATCCTTGGGATCAAACAACGGGCGCACACCGACAAGCGCGGCGGCCGGCCACATCACCCGCTTCAGGGTGCGGGTCACGGTGCGGCCACCGGTTTCATACACGCTCCCGGAGAGCACCACGGCGATCGGTGCGGTCGGCTTGACCTCCGCCGGTAGCTCCACGTCCTGGCGCAGTTTGCCGTCGGCCGGGAATTCGGTATCGATGACGTCACGCGCCTCGCGCGGCAGCGCGGTGGTCGGGTCGCCGAAGAAGTAGCCCGGCAGCGACTCGACCGGCGACTGCTCGGCCGCCACGGCCAACCGTGCGGTGAAGCGGTTGCCGTCGGCCGGCGCGCCGTACAGATACGCGGCATCGGCCTGCAGCTTGAGCGGCTCGCCCGGCTTGAGCGTCTTCTGCACGCTGTCCAGGTCCAGCTTCATGCGCTCGGGCAGGAACTCCTCGATCCGCAGGGTCATACCCTGGATCGCTTCCTTGCTGGCCGGGTTGGTGCGGAACTCCACCTGCCAGCGCCCGGTCGGGGCCTCGGCGGGGATCAGCTGCTCGAAGCTGAAGTAACCCTGCTCGCCCGGGGTCAGGCGGGTCTCGCGGAAGGTCTTGCCGTCCGGCTGCTTCAGGCGCAGGAAGACGGGCTGCGGCTTCACCGGCTTGCCGTCGTTGTCGCGCAGCAGTGCGGAAATGCGCACGGTCTCGCCGGGACGGTACAGGTCGCGGCCCGACCAGGTGAACACGTCGAACCAGGCGTTGTCGCGCCCGGCCACGGCGAACTCGCTCAGGTCCAGCGCGGGCTGGTTGAACGGCAGCATCGAGGTATCGCCGCCACTGCTGGCGATCAGCACATGGCTGGCATCCAACGTGTAATTGAGCAGCGCATTGCCGTTGCCGTCGGTTGCGCCCTTGAGCACCACCTCACCCTTGCCATCGAGGATGCGCAGCTCGATCTTCTTCAGCGACGCCCCGCTCTGCAGCGAGGCGGTGTGCACGAACAGCTTGTCCTTGTAGGCACGCGTATGCAGGCCGATGTCGCTGACGGTGAAGAAGGCGGTGTCGTACTCGCCTTCGAACGAACCGCTGCGCTTCATCACCGCGAAATACAGGCCGGGCTGCTGCAGCTCCTTGATGTCCTGGGTCGGCAGGTAGGTGAGCACGCGCTCGTTCTGCTTGCCGCCGATCACGAAGCGGTTGACGTACACCGGCTCGGCCAACTGCGACATCGGCGTCTTGTCGCCGTAGTCGCTGTCCAGCTCCCAGCTGCCGCGGCGGCCGCCGCGCTGGTACTGGCTGAAGAAGTTCGGCAGTTCCTTCTCGCGCACGCGCAGGAACTCCACGTCCACTTCCGGCACGTTGACCGAGACCACCGGCAGGCCGCGGCTGTCCTTGGCGGGCAGCACGCTGCCCTGCGAGGCGAACCCGGCCACCGGCTTGAGCTCGCCGGTGAAGACCTTCTGGCGCAGCTCCTTGCCGATCCGGCTGCCATCGGCGGCGAGCAGATCGGGCGAAACGATCAGCGAATATTCCTTGGCCGCCTCCACGAACGGATAGCGCAGGGTCTTGCCGTCATCGGACAGCGACCAGCTGCTGTCCTCGGTGCCGACCTTCTCGGCGAAGCGGACCAGTGCATCGAAATCCTGGGTGCCGACCAGCGGGCGCGAGAACTCCAGCGCCAGCGACAGGCCGTCGCTCTTCTGATCGGGGTAGGCCCGGACCAGGGTGAACTCGGTGACCGCCTCGGCCTTGGCCGTGATCGGCGCGCCGGACGGGGCTGGTAGCTGGCCGCTGTCGTTGCGCTTGCAACCCCCGACGCCGATGGCCAGGCCGGCGACCAGCGCCAGGCCCGCGATTCCCTTCCAGCTCCACTGCCCGAACCGACTGCGGCTAGCCATGACGTCACTCCTTGAACAAGGCGGCCAGTATACGGGCCGTCCCGTCCGTTCGCGGGCGACCCCGGGCGATCCGGGCG
>DMZT01000013.1 GCA_003484865.1 Stenotrophomonas sp. | reverse complement strand
GTCTGCCCAGCCAGCACCATGTCATCGGCCGGCGGCACCATCGCCTGCTCGGCCAGCTCGATGCTGTGCGCCAGCAACTGCTCCATTTCCGACTGCGCATCGCGCAGCTCCAGCAGCAGCCGGGCCCGGATCTCGGCCAGCGGCCGACCGGCGCAGTTCGCATTGAGGTAGTTGGCGACCTGCTCCAGCTCGCCGGGGTTGAAGCCGCGGCGAGGCTCGATCACCCGGTTCTGCACCTCGTTGTCGGCGAACACCAGGATCGCCAGCACCCGGCGCGCGTCCAGCGCCACGAAATCGATATGCCGGAACGCGAACTGCTCCCGGCGCGGGGCGCTGACCACCCCGACGAAATGGCTCATCGCCGAAAGCAGCTCCGAGGCACTGCCGAGCAGGGCCTGGGTGCCGGTGCCGGTGGCCAGCTCGGTGCGCAGGCGGCTGAGCTCGCCCTCGCCCGGCGGCTGCATCTTGACCAGGCTGTCCACGAACACCCGGTAGCCGTGCGCGGTCGGCACCCGGCCGGCCGAGGTATGCGGCGAGCTGAGCAGGCCCAGGTCTTCCAGGTCGCCCAGAATGTTGCGGATCGTGGCCGGACTGACGTCCAGGCCGGCATGCCGGGCAAGGGTCTGCGAGCCGACCGGTTCGCCATCCTGGATGTGGCGCGCGATCAGCGTCCGCAGCAGATGGCGGGCACGCGGGGCGAGATGGGACGCGGAAGGATGCATGGAATCAGCCTGTGAGACGCCCACTTAGATAATGGCTGCACGGGGCGTTGGCAAGTCATTGGAGACGCCCCCCGCCCATGCTAGCGTGCGCGGCTTGGAGACGCCCCTCGTGTACAACGTAGACCATGCTTAGACATCTATCGATCAAGGATTTCGCGGTCGTCCGCGCCACCGAGCTGGAATTCGGCGCCGGCATGACCGTGGTCTCAGGTGAAACCGGCGCGGGCAAGTCGCTGATGGTGGACGCGCTGGGCTTTTTGTCCGGGCTGCGCGCCGACAGCGGCGTGGTCCGCCACGGCGCCGCGCGCGCCGAGCTCTCGGCCGAATTCGCGCCATTGGCCGACGCCCCGGCGCGCCAGTGGCTGCGCGACAACGAGCTGGACGACGAAGAACAGTGCCAGTTGCGACGGGTGATCCGTGCCGACGGTGGCTCGCGCGCCTTCATCAACGGCCGCCCGGTGACGCTGACCCAGCTGACCGAGCTGGCCAGCATGCTGGTCGAGATCCACGGCCAGCACGAACAGCAGGCCCTGCTCTCGCGCCCCTCGCAGCTCTCGCTGCTGGATGCCTTTGCCCGCAACGATGCCGAGCGCGCCCAGGTCCGCCAGACCGCCGCACGCTGGCAGACGCTGGTGGACGAAGCCGAGGCGCTCTCGCGCCAGGGCGACGTGAGCGACCGGATCGGCTATCTGGAACACCAGCTCAGCGAGCTCAAGCGCGAAGACCTGGACCCGGCCTCGATCGCCACCCTGGGCAGCAGCCACCGCCGCCAGGCCCATGCCAGCGCGCTGATCGGCGCCTGCGACGTGGCGGTCAGCCGCCTCAATGGCGATGACGAGGTCTCGGTGCTGCAGCTGCTGCAGCAGACCCGCCACGATCTGGCCCGCGTGGCCGAACACGACAGCCGGCTCGGCGAGGTCGATGCCCTGCTCGACAGCGCCGCCATCCAGCTGGACGAAGCGCTGTCATTGCTCGACCGCGTCCATGACGACCTGGATGCCGACCCGGAGCAGTTCGAGGATATCGAGCGCCGTCTCGGCCGCCTGCACGACCTCGCCCGCAAGCACCGCGTGCCGATGGAAGGGCTGGGCGAGCATCGCGACGCCATGGAAGCCGAAGTCGAGCAGCTGCGCGGTGCCGACGAGCGCCTGCAGGTCCTGGCCGGCGAGATCGACCGTGCCGCTGGCCAGTGGAAGACCGTGGCCGAGGTGCTCAGCGCCAGCCGCCGGAAGGCCGCCAAGGCCCTGTCAGACACCACCACCACCCTGATCGGCGAGCTGGGCATGGGCGGCGGCCAGTTCCTGATCGAGATCGAGCCGCAGACCGTGGTCAAGCCGGACCCGAACGGCGCCGAGCGGGTCGAGTTCCTGGTCGCCGCCAACGCCGGCCAGCCGCCGCGTGCCCTGCGCAAGGTCGCCTCGGGCGGTGAGCTGTCCCGTATCTCGCTGGCGATCGAAGTGGCCGCGCTGGGCCTGGATGCGGTGCCGACCATGGTCTTCGACGAAGTCGATTCGGGCATCGGCGGCGCCGTGGCCGATATCGTCGGGCAGAAGCTGCGCGCCTTGGGCGAGAAGCGTCAGGTGCTGTGCGTCACCCACCTGCCGCAGGTCGCCTCCAAGGGCCACGCCCACTACCGGGTCAGCAAGGCGCCGGTGGACGGCATGACCCAGAGCGCGGTCGAGAAGCTGGATACCAAGGCCCGCGAGGAAGAGCTGGCCAGGATGCTGGGCGGCGTGGAAGTCAGCAAGGAAGCCCGGGCTGCGGCGCGCAAGCTGCTGCAGGTCTGAGCCCCCCCGTGATGGGTAGTGCCGGCCGCTGGCCGGCTCCCCGCCGGATCCGGCGCCTGGCGCTGAAAGCAAAAACCCCGGGCATGCCCGGGGTTTTTTGATCGCATCCGGGCCGCCAGCGGCCCGTTACCGGCGCTTCTTG
>DMZT01000012.1:747-2792 GCA_003484865.1 Stenotrophomonas sp. | reverse complement strand
CGGCCGGGCCGGCGCCGACCACGGCGATCCGGCGCGCGGCGCTGGTCGGGCGGTAGACCAGTTCGGTCTCGTGCACGGCACGCGGGTTGACCAGGCAGCTGGCGGTCTTGTTCTCGAACACATGGTCCAGACAGGCCTGGTTGCAGGCGATGCAGGTGTTGATCGCCTCCGGACGGCCGGCGCGCGACTTGTTGGCCCACTGCGGGTCGGCCAGCAGCGGCCGCGCCAGCGAGACCATGTCGGCACCGCCCGCGGCAAGGATGCGCTCGGCCACGTCGGGCATGTTGATGCGGTTGGTCGCGATCACCGGCACGCGCACGTGCGGTTTGAGTTTGGCGGTAACCGCCGCGAAGGCGCCGCGCGGTACCGAGGTGGCAATGGTCGGGACGCGCGCTTCGTGCCAGCCGATGCCGGCGTTGATCAGGGTCGCGCCCGCCGCTTCGATGGCCTGCGCCTGCTGCACGATCTCGGCCCAGTTGCTGCCGTCGGGCACCAGATCCACCAGTGAGAGCCGGTAGATGATGATGAAATCCGGGCCGCAGGCCTCGCGGATGCGACGCACGATCTCCACGGCGAACTGCATGCGCTGGGCCGCGTCACCGCCCCAGCGATCGGTACGCTGGTTGGTACGCGGGGCGATGAACTCATTGATCAGATAGCCTTCCGAGCCCATCACCTCGACGCCGTCGTAGCCGGCCTCGCGGGCCAGCCGCGCGCTGCGCGCGTAATCGGCGATGTGGCGCTCCACCCCGCGCGCCGACAGCGCCCGCGGGGTGAACGGGTTGATCGGGGCCTTCAGCTTGGAGGGAGCCACCGAGAGGGGGTGGTAGGCATAGCGGCCGGCATGCAGCAGCTGCAGGCAGATCTTGCTGCCGTTGTCGTGCACGGCCCGGGTGACCTGGCGATGCGGTCGCACCTCCCACGGCCAGGACAGCTTGCCGCCGAATGGCTTGAGCCAGCCAACCACGTTGGGCGCGAAGCCACCGGTGACGATCAGCCCGACGCCGCCGGCGGCACGCTCGGCGAAATAGGCCGCCAGGCGCGGGAAATCGCGCGCACGGTCTTCCAGGCCGGTGTGCATGGACCCCATCAGGACCCGGTTGCGCAGTTGGGTGAAGCCCAGGTCGAGCGGGGTGAACAGGTGCGGATAGGCGGTGGATTCGGCGGCTGGCGACATGTGGATACGCTTGCGTACGGAAGCCCGCAGGGTGCCGCGAATGCCCCTGAAGAGCAAGGGCATGTGTCCGCCAGGGGGTCGGCCGTTGGTCGGCACGGACGCCCGCTAGGGCGTGGCAGCTGCCGGGCTGGGCTTGCGGATACCGAACAGCGGCAGGGTGACGCCGCACAACGGGCCGATCAGCAGCGCGAAGGCGAGCGTGCCCACGCCGACGTTGCCGCCGAGCCACCAGCCGATCAGCAGCACGGTGCCTTCGATCGCGCTGCGCACGATCCAGATCGGCCAGCCGGTGCGGGCGTGCAGGCCGGTCATCAGGCCATCGCGCGGGCCGGGGCCGAAGCGTGCGCCGATGTACAGGCCGGTGGCCACCGCGACCATCAGCAGGCCGCAGATGAACATCGGGATCTGCCAGGCCAGGCCCTGCACCTGCGGCAGCAGCCACAGCCCGAACTGCGCGCTGGGGCCGATCAGCAGTACTTTGAGCACGGTGCCCAGACCGGGCTTCTGCCGGATCGGCCACCACAGCAGCAGCACCAGCGCGCCGATCACATTGGTGGCCACGCCGAAGGACAGCGGCGTCTGCAGCGCGATGCCCTGTGACAGCACATCCCAGGGCGCCACGCCGATCGCCGCGCGGATCATCACCGCCGCGCCGAAGCCATACAGGAACAGACCAAGCAGGAGTTGCAGCAGGCGCAGGGGCAGGGACGTGGGCATGTCGGCTTCACCGGAACGGCCACTGACTGTAGGGGGCCCTTCGCATGGCCGACAGATACAGATGCGCGCGAATCTGCGCAGACACATTGCCGCGCGCGTCAGTCCCAGCCGGACAGCACCAGTTTGCCGATCACGCCGCCGCCTTCCAGCT
>DMZT01000012.1:0-598 GCA_003484865.1 Stenotrophomonas sp. | reverse complement strand
ACGCCGCCGCCTTCCAGCTGGCGATGTGCCTCGCGCAGGTTCGCTGCCGTGATCGAGCCCAGATGCGTATGCGCGGTCGTGCGCAGTTCGCCGGCGTCGATCAGACTGGCGGCCCGGCTCAGAATGCGGTGCTGTTCGATCATGTCGTCGGTCTGGAAGCGCGACCGGGCAAACATGAACTCCCAATGGATGCCGATACATTTGGCTTTGTAGGGATCGCCGATGCGCAATGGTCCGCGCGGTTCAACGATCAGCCCCACATGTCCCTGCGGGGCCAGCAGCTCGCCCAGCGCCTCCCAGTAGTGGTCGGTGTCGGCCAGGTTCAGCGCCACCTGCACCTGCGCGATGCCCAGTGCCTGCAGTTGCGCCGCCAGCGGCTGGCGATGATCGATCACGTGGTCGGCGCCCATCTGTAGGCACCACGCGCGGGTCTGCTCGCGCGAGGCGGTGGCGATCACGCTGAAGCCGGCGTGGCGCGCGAGCTGGATCGCAATCGAACCGACGCCGCCGGCACCCCCGATGATCAACAGGTGCTGCCCGCGGTGGCGGCTGTCTTCAAAGTGCAGCGGCATGCGCTGGAACAGCAGTTCCCATGCGG
>DMZT01000011.1 GCA_003484865.1 Stenotrophomonas sp. | reverse complement strand
AAAAGAAGATGGTGGCGGGGCCGTAACGCGCCACCGCGCTGCAACGAAAACGCCCCGGTCTCCCGGGGCGTTTTCAGTTTCCGGCATCACTGCACGGCTCAGGCCGCGGCAGCTGCCTTCACCGCTGCCGAGAGGCTGTCCAGCGTGGACTGCATCAGCTCGGCGCTGTCTGCCTCGACGGTGACGCGCACCACCGGCTCGGTGCCCGACGGGCGCAGGAACGCACGGCCGCGCCCCTTCACTGCCTGCTGCGCAGCCGCCAGCGCGGCCTGCACGCTCTCGGCCTGCACGGTGGCCTTGGCCGCGCCCTGCAGACGCACGTTGACGGTCTTCTGCGGCACCTTGTTGAGCACCGACAGCACCTGGCGCAGCGAGGTCCCGTCACGGCGCAGCACTTCCAGCACCTGCAGCGCGCTGACGATCGCATCACCGGTGGTGGCGCGATCCAGGCACAACAGGTGACCGGAGGCTTCGCCGCCGAGCACGCCGTTGTTTTCGACCAGGGCCTGATGCACGTAGCGGTCGCCGACGTTGCTGCGCTGGAACGGGATGTTCAGCCGTTCCAGTGCCTGCTCCAGGCCGAAGTTGGTCATCAGCGTACCGACCACCGGGCCATGCAGGCGACCACTGCGCTGCCAGGCCTGGGCCAGCACGAACAGCAGGTCATCACCATCGACCGGGTTGCCCTGGTCGTCGGCCATCAGCACGCGGTCGCCATCACCGTCGAAGGCGATACCGAAATCGGCGCCGACCTCGCGCACTTTCGCCGCGAGATTGTCGATGTGCATCGAGCCGACGCCATCGTTGATGTTCAGACCGTTGGGCGCATCGCCGATGCTGACCACCTCCGCGCCCATCTCGCGGAACAGCAGCGGGGCGACGTGATACGTAGCGCCGTGCGCGCAGTCGAGCACGATCTTCAGCCCACGCAGATCGAACCCGCGCGGCACGCTGGCCTTGCAGAATTCGATGTAGCGACCGACCGCATCGCGCGCACGCATGGCCTTGCCCAGCCGCTCGGACTCCACCGTGGTGAACGGCGCATCGAGCGCGGCTTCCAGCGCCAGCTCGGTGGCGTCATCGAGCTTCTCGCCATCGGCGGAGAAGAACTTGATGCCGTTGTCGTAGTGCGGATTGTGCGAGGCGCTGATGACGATGCCCGCATCCGCACCGAGGGTGCGGGTGAGGAAGGCCACCGCCGGCGTCGGCATCGGGCCGAGCAGCTGCACATCGGCGCCGGCGGCGACCAGCCCGGCTTCCAGTGCGGCTTCGAACATGTAGCCGGAGATACGGGTGTCCTTGCCGATCACCACCACCGGGCGGTGCCCGTTGCGCTCGGTCAGCGCACGCCCGAGCGCATTGCCCAGGCGCAGTACGAAATCGGCGGAGATGACGCCCTCACCGACCTTGCCGCGGATGCCATCGGTGCCGAAATACTTGCGCGACGCCATCAGGCCGCCGCATCCGGTGCCGGTGCGGGCTGACGCGCCAGCATGGCCAGGAGCTCCGACAGGCGGTCGCGCATCTCGCGGCGGTCGCAGATCTGATCGATCGCACCGTGCTCGAGCAGGAACTCCGAGCGCTGGAACCCTTCCGGCAGCTTTTCGCGCACGGTCTGCTCGATCACGCGCGGGCCGGCGAAGCCGATCAGTGCCTGCGGCTCGGCGATGTTGATATCGCCCAGCATCGCGAACGAAGCCGACACGCCACCGGTGGTCGGATGGGTCAGCACCGAGATGTACGGCAGGCCGGCATCGCGCAGGCGACCCAGCGCGGCCGAGGTCTTGGCCATCTGCATCAGCGAGAACAGGCCTTCCTGCATGCGCGCGCCGCCACTGGCGGAGAAGCACACGTAGGGGGCGCCGATCTCCAGCGCCTTTTCCGCGGCCAGCGAGAAACGCTCACCGACCACCGAGCCCATCGAGCCGCCCATGAAGGCGAAATCGAAGGCCGAGGCAACCAGCGGGCGCCCCTTCATCAGGCCCTGCATGGCGATCAGTGCGTCGTACTCGCCGGTGTTCTTCTGCGAGGCCTTGATGCGCTCGCTGTACTTCTTCTGGTCCTTGAACTTGAGCAGGTCCGTCGGCCCCAGGCGCGCACCGATCTCGGTGGTGCTGTCCGCATCGAACAGCGCGGCCAGGCGCGCACGCGCGCGGATGGCCATGTGGTGGCCACACTTGGGGCAGACTTCCAGGTTCTCTTCCAGCTCAGGACGGTAGAGCGCGCTGCCGCAGCTGCTGCACTTCTCCCACAGGCCCTCGGGGACGCTGCGCTTCTTGCTGGGGACGTTGTCGGTGCGGATGCCAGACGGCATCAACTTGCTGAGCCAACTCATGCGGGATGCTACTTCCGTTCAGGGCGGCCCGGGGGCCGCAAAGGCGGACAGTCTAGCTCACCGTTTCCATGCTCGGGCACCCCCCGGCGGTTGCCGGGGGGCTGACGCAAACCATTCTGGTACGTACGTTTACGTGCTTCAGGCAGCGTCGAGGGCGCGTCGCAGCGGCGTGAGGAATGCCTGCGCGGTTGCCGCCGCGGCCGTGGCGTCGGGCGCCTCACCCAGCGCAGCCACCAGCGCACTGCCCACCACCACGCCATCGGCCTCCACGGCCATGGCCGCGGCACTGGCCGCATCCTTGATCCCGA
>DMZT01000015.1 GCA_003484865.1 Stenotrophomonas sp. | reverse complement strand
GCCGGCCAGCGGCCGGCTCTGCCGATGAGGGCGCGGAAAGACGCCCCCGCGTCAGCTGTCGAGTTCCAGCACCATGCGCACCAGGCCCGGCGTACCGTTCGGGTGCGGGATCGGCTGGAAGCCCAGCGAGGCGGCCAGCTGCTTCATCGGCTCGTTCTCTTCGGCAACATCACCGTACAGACGATCCAGGTACTTGCCGCGCGCCCACTTGACCAGCTTGCGCATCAACTGCCTGCCCAGGCCCTGGCCGACCAGGAAGCGGCTGACCAGGATGGCGTACTCGGCCTCGCGGGTACCGGGGATGATCGAGGCACGCGCGACCGCACCCACCACGGCTTCACCGGCGGGCAGCGACTCGGCCGCGACCAGGGTGATTTCGCTCTTGGGATTGGGATGGGTCAGGCGCTGCGTCGTTTCCGGCGACAGTTCGGTTACCGACTGCAGGAAGCGGTCGCGGATCTCTTCGGGACCGAACAGACTGAAAGCGGCATGCAGCGGCGGGCCGTCTTCCGGCCGGATGGGGCGGATCAGCAGCTCGTGGCCACTGGGTGCCTTGAAAATCTCGTGCCAGGGCGGCATGCGGTTACGGGTAGCCATACCGGTGATTCCTTGGTGGTCTTCGGATTCTCGCATCCCGGGGGCAGCGTTCCGTGAACGGATCACTCACGCCGCGCCGGACGGGAGGCGCCGGCCAGGCCGGGGTTCCGGCCTGGATTCAGGGGGTCATTCGGCCTGCTTGAGCCACTGCAGGCGGGTCGAGGCGCCGGCCTCGCCCAGGTGCTGCTTGAGCGCCGGCATGGCCGGGGCCAGGACTTGGTCGAACTGCCACGGCGGGTTGAGCAGCAGCATGCCGCTGCCATTGAGCCGCAGCGGGGAGTCGTCCGGGCGGATCAGCAGCTCGGCGGTCAGCACCGATTTCACCGGCAGCGCACAGGCCTTGCGCAGGAAATGCAGGATGGTGCGGCGCTGCTTGATCGGGAACCAGATCGCAAAGCTGGCCTGCGGCCAACGGCCCAGGATCTCGGTCACCGAGGCCAGGATGGCCTGGTACTCGGCGTCCTGCCCCTCGTAGGGCGGGTCGATCAGGACCAGCCCCCGGCCGATCTTCACGCCGTTGGCCTTGGGCGGCAGCAGCTTCTTGTTCTGGGCATAGCCATCGGCGTGATACACGGCCACCCGGCTGTCATGGGCGAACAGTGCCTTCAGCGCGGTGGCTTCGGCATCCTGCACTTCACAGACGGCCATGCGGTCCTGCTCGCGCAGGGTCTGGGCGGTCAGCAGGGGCGAGCCGGGATAGCTGATCATCGCCCCGACCGGGTTGTCGGCCTGGACTGCCTTGAGATAGCGCTCCACCACCGCGGGCAGCTGCGGCTGGGCCATCAGGCGCATCACGCCGTCTTCGGCCTCCAGCGTCTTGCGGCTTTCCTCGCTGGCCAGCAGGTAGCGGCCTGCACCGCCGTGGGTGTCCAGCACGAAGAACGGGCTGTCCTTGCGCTTGAAAGTGTCGAGCAGGGCAAGCTGCACGATGTGCTTGAGCACATCGGCATGGTTGCCGGCATGGAAGGCGTGGCGGTAATTCATCGGCGCAGTGTACGGGGCGGCGGGCCCAGCGGCTATGCTGCGCGCATGAGCCACCCCCTGCACAACGTCCTGGTGGTCGAGGACGAAACCGCCATCGCCGATACCGTTCTGTATGCACTGCGCAGTGAAGGCTACGGCGCCCAGCATTGCCTGCTCGGCGGGGAGGCGCTGGCCCAGCTGCGCCAGCACGCCTTCGATGTGGTGGTGCTGGATGTCGGCCTGCCGGACATGAGCGGTTTCGAGGTCTGCCGCACGTTGCGCACCTTCAGCGAGGTGCCGGTGATCTTCCTGACCGCCCGCAATGACGAGTTCGACCGGGTGCTCGGCCTGGAGCTGGGGGCGGATGACTATATGGCCAAGCCCTTCTCCCCGCGCGAGCTGGTGGCGCGGGTGCGCGCGCGCCTGCGCCGGTCCGCGGCCCCGGCCGACACCACCGGCTGGCAGCAGCTTGGGCGCTTCTCGATCGACCGCGAGGGCAGCCGGATCCGTTTCGGTGACCAGCCGCTGGACCTGACCCGCTACGAATACGCGCTGATGGCGGCCCTGCTGCAGCGCCCCGGCGCGATCCTCAGCCGCGCCCAGCTGATGGACCGCGGCTGGGACAGCGACGCCGACAGCGCCGACCGCACCGTCGATACCCACGTCAAAACCCTGCGTGCCAAGCTGCGTGCCGCCGGTGCCGAGACCGACCCGATCCGCACCCACCGTGGCCTGGGCTACGCACTGGAGGTGTAGGCATGCGGCTGGGCCTGAAACTGTTCCTGGGCTTCTTCCTGATCGTGGGTATCGCCGCGTTCTTCGTGATGCGTATTTTCGTCAACGAAGTGAAGCCTGGCGTGCGCCAGGCGATGGAGTCGACGTTGGTCGATGCGGCCAACGTGCTGGCTGAAATGGCCGCCGCCGATCTCAAGGCCGGGCACATCCGCGACGGCCGCTTTGTCGCCGATCTGGCGCGTGCGCAGCGGCGTGACCCGAAGGCGATGGTGTGGCGTTTTCCCAAGCGCACGCTGGATTACCAGGTCACCATCACCGATGCCAAGGGCATCGTGGTGTACGACTCGACCGGGCGCGATGTGGGGCGCGACAACTCGCGCTGGAACGATGTCTATCGCACCCTGCGTGGCGAATACGGCGCGCGTTCCAGCCCGGAAACCCCGGGCGACGATACCCACTCGGTGATGCACGTGGCCGCGCCGATCTTCGATCCGGCCGATGGGCGCCGCTTGATCGGTGTGCTCAGCCTGGCCCAACCCAACCGCAGCATCGATCCGTTCATCGCCGCCAGCCAGCGCGCCATCATGAAGCGCGGTGCCTGGCTGATCGGTCTCTCGGCGCTGATCGGCCTGCTGATGACCGCGTGGCTGATGCACGGCGTGAGCCGGCTCAATCGCTACGCCAAGGCGGTCAGCGCCGGTGAGCCGGTGCCGCCGCCGAAGCCGCGCCGCGACGAGATCGGCGATCTGGGCCAGGCGCTGGAAACCATGCGTCGCAAGCTGGAAGGCAAGGCCTACGTCGAGCAGTACGTTCAATCGCTGACGCATGAAATGAAGAGCCCGCTGGCCGCGATCCGCGGTGCCGCCGAACTGTTGCAGGAGCCGTTGCCGGATGCCGACCGTGCGCATTTTGCACGCAGCATTGAAGGCCAGGCGCAGCGGCTCACCGAAACCATCGACAAGCTGCTGGCGTTGGCCGAGGTGGAACAGTACGGCTGGCTGCACAAGCACGAGCGGCTTGCCTTGGCACCCTTGCTGCAGGCCGCGACCGATGCGGTGGCGGTGCGTGCGCAGGCGGCGGGCGTAGCACTCCATGTGGAGGCGCTGGCCGAGAGCGTGCAGGGCGACGGCTATCTGCTGCGCCAGGCGCTCAACAATCTGCTGGAGAATGCCGTGGCGTTCTCACCCGCCGGCAGCAGCATCACGCTCGGTGCGCGTGCAGAAGGCGAGGGCATCGCGCTGACCGTGGCAGACCGCGGCAGTGGCGTGCCCGAGTACGCGCTCGACCGCGTGTTCGAGCGCTTCTATTCCCTGGCGCG
>DMZT01000014.1 GCA_003484865.1 Stenotrophomonas sp. | reverse complement strand
GCCGCCTGCGCCAGCGCGGGCTGCAGGGTGCTCAGTCGGCCAGGCCGCGCAGCAGCTCGTTGACGCTGGTCTTGCTGCGGGTCTTGGCATCGACCTGCTTGACGATCACGGCGCAGTACAGCGAGTGCGAGCCGTCCTTGGACGGCAGCTGGCCGGACACCACCACGCTGTACGGCGGTACCGAACCGTAGCTGATCTCGCCGGTGGCGCGGTTGTACACGCGCGTGCTCTGGCCAAGGAACACGCCCATGCCGATCACGCTGTGATGGCCGACCACGAAGCCTTCCACCACTTCCGAACGCGCACCGATGAAGCAATGGTCTTCGATGATGGT
Organism: Stenotrophomonas sp.; assembly: GCA_003484865.1. Classification (GTDB taxonomy): domain Bacteria; phylum Pseudomonadota; class Gammaproteobacteria; order Xanthomonadales; family Xanthomonadaceae; genus Stenotrophomonas. Next base: position 2,324 of record DMZT01000014.1, on the reverse strand, counting down.
CGGGCTGGCCTGCAGCGGCTCCAGCACGCCACCGATACCGGCGCCGCCGGACAGGTGGCAGTGCTTGCCGATCTGCGCGCACGAACCCACCGTGGCCCAGGTGTCGACCATGGTGCCCTCGCCCACGTAGGCGCCGATATTGGTGAAGCTCGGCATCAGCACCACGTCCTTGCCGAAGTAGCTGCCACGACGCGCGATCGCACCGGGCACCACGCGCACGCCGGCGCGGCGGAACTTGGCTTCATCGAAACCGGCAAAACGCGATTCGACCTTGTCCCAGAACGGCGCCGGGCGCGCATCGACCACGGCCATGTCGTTGACGCGGAAGTACAACAGCACGGCCTTCTTCAGCCATTCGTTGACCTTCCAGCCACCGTGGCCGTCGGGCTCGGCAACGCGGAATTCACCGGTTTCCAGGCCATCGATGACGCGGCCGACCAGCGGCTTGGTCGAGCCTTCGATCTCATGCAGGGTCAGCGTGGCACGGCGCTCGAACGCGCTCTCGATGCCGAACTTGAGTTCTTCCACGCCCGGCGTGGCCGGCTTGCGCAGCGACTTGCGCGCGATGGTGGCATCACGGCTGGCACTGCGCTTGGCGGCGCTCTCGGCCGGGGTAGCAGCGACCTTGCGGGCCGGCGCCTTTTTGACCGGCGCTTTCTTCACCGCGGGCGCCGCCTTCTTTGCGGCAGCGGTCTTCTTCACCGCAGGCGCGGCAGCAGGGGTCTTGGCCGCCGCGGTCTTCGCGGCAGTCTTCTTGGCAGGCTTGGTGGCCATCAGTGGGGGTCTCCGGCGTTTCGATCAGGGTCCAGGCAGGCGAGCATCGCGTCTTGCAGCTGCTGCCTGGCGGATTCGGTCAGGGCGTGATCATGCTCATCGCTGATCACGAACATATCTTCGGCGCGCTCGCCGAACGTGGCGATGCGCGCATCATGCACGCGCAGCCGCTGGTTGCGCAGCACGAACGCCACGTCGGCCAGCAGGCCGGGGCGGTCGGGTGCGACGAGGCTGAAACGGGTACTGGTGGTCTGGCCATCGGTGACATCGCGGAACTCGATGCGCGGGGCGAAACGGAAGTGCCGCAGCTGGCGCGGAATGACGCGGCGGGACGGGCGCAGCCGGGTCAGATCGCCGGCCAGCGCCTCACGCAGGCCGGCCTCCAGGCGCAGCGCATCGCCATCGGCGAAGCTGTCGGCCGGGGTCACTTCGAAGGTATCGAAGATGGTATCGACCGGACCGTCCAGCACGCGCGCGCGATGGATGGTGTAGCCCTTGCGGTCCAGCGTCATCACGATCGCGGCGAACAGGCCGTCGCGGTCGGGCGAGTGTACGAACACTTCCAGTGCGTCGTCCTCGGGGGTCAGCCTGCGCACCTTGACCAGGGTCTGGCCCTGCTTCAACGGCACCAGCGCAGCGGCCTGCCAGGCCAGCTGTTCCGGCCGCAGCCGGATGAAGCTCTCATCGGGCATCACCGTGAACTGGCGATCGATGGTGGGATCGTCGTAGCCGCGCTCGCGCACCAGCTGGCGCACCGATTCGCGCGCTTCGGCAACGCGCTCGGCGGCCGGCATCTGGTTCTCCAGCCCGTCGCGCAGCGCGCGGCGCGCGGCGAAATACAGGTCGGCCAGCAGACGGTCCTTCCACGCATTCCACAGCTTGGGGCTGGTCCCGGCGATGTCGGCGCAGGTCAGCAGATAGAGATAGTCCAGCCGGTCGCGGCTGGCCACCAGGGTGGCGAAGCGATGGATCACGTCCGGATCGGAGATGTCCTGCTTCTGCGCGGTGACCGACATGCGCAGGTGCTGTTCGACCAGCCAGGCGACCAGCTCGGTATCGGAGCTGCTCAGCGCCAGCGCCTGGCAGAATTCGCGCGCATCCACCGCACCGAGTTCGGAGTGATCGCCGCCGCGGCCCTTGGCGATGTCATGGAACAGGCCGGCCAACAGCAGCAGCTCCGGCTTGCGCAGGCGCGGCCAGACTTCATGCGCGATCGAGAAGCGCTCATCCGCGCGGCTGCTGGCGAACAGGCCGATATTCCGCAGCACCATCAGTGTGTGCTGGTCCACGGTGTACACATGGAACAGATCGAACTGCATGCGCCCGGAGACCTGCGCGAACGCGGGGATCCACTGGCCGAGGACGCCCAGCCGTGCCATCCGCGCCAGGGTATCGACCGCGCGCGGGCTGCGCAGCAGCGCCAAAAACTGCTCGCGCGCCGCGGCGCTGGCCTCGGTGTACGCCGCCAGCTCCGGCAGCGCCTCGGCCAGCGCGCGGGCGGTCAGCGAGTGCAGGCCGCGCACATCCGGGTTATAGGCCCAACTGGAGAA
>DMZT01000393.1 GCA_003484865.1 Stenotrophomonas sp. | reverse complement strand
CGGCCGGCGACAGCATCAGGCGCGGGTCGGCCAGCGTGGCGAGCACCTCGGCCAGGCGCGCACGCCGTTGCGACAGCGGCAAGGCGCGCAGGTCGTCACCGTCCAGTTCGAGCAGATCGTAGGCGAGCACGCGCACCGGCGTATCGCGCAGCGTCTTGGGGCCAGGCTTGAGGCGCTGGATGCGCGTCTGCAGCGCGGTGAAGGGCAGCGGCAGATCATCGCCGTCGGCCCAGGCCAGCAGTTCGCCATCGATCACGCAGCCATCGGGCAGCGCCATCGCCGCCGCTTCGATCTCCGGGAAGCGCCCATCCAGCCGTTCTTCGCCGCGCGACCACAGCGCGACCTCGCCCTGGCGGCGCAGTACCTGCAGGCGGATGCCATCCCATTTCCATTCCAGCAGCCAGTCGTCGATCGGCCCGAGCGTGTCGACCTCCGCCTCCAGTGGTGAGGCCAGGAAGAACGGATAGGGCTGCTGGCGATCTTCCGGCCGCTCTTCCGGGGACAGCAGCGCCGCCAGCAGCCCGGGCGTGGGTACCCAGCTGCCGAGCATGCGCTGGGCGATGCGCGCGATATCCAGGCCCGACCATTCGGCCAGTGCCTGTTGCACCAGCCGCTGCGATACGCCCACGCGCAGCGCGCCGGTCAGCAGCTTGTTGAACACCAGCCGCTCGTCGAAGGCAAGCTGTTGCCACGCCTGCGTGATCGCGGCGTGGCGCACCGGTTCGGGTTGATTGGCGACCGGCAGCAGCTTCTGCTCGATCCAGTCGGCGAGCGCGATATCCGCTCCGGCCTGCACCGGGTCGTCCATCAGCAGGGTGAGGGTCTCGGCCAGATCGCCGACCTGGTCATAGCTGTCGTCCACCAGCCACGCCGGTGTGTCGGACATCTCGGCCACCCACGTGCGCAGTTCGGCGTTGCCGGCGATCTTCTGCCGCGCACTGGTGACCTTGCCGCCGGCCAGCAGGAACAGTGCCCATGCCGCGTCGTGCGGTGGCGCCTGCTGGAAGTAGCGCACCAGCGCAGCGCGCTTGTCGCCGGTAGCGGTGCTGCGGTCGAGTTCGCTGTAGAGCGCGGCGAAGCGTTTCATTCTTCGTCCCCGTAGCCGGTGGCGAACGCCTCGGCGGCGACACCGCGCTCGCGCAGGAACCGGATCAGCGCATCGGTATTGCCGTGGGTGGCGATGACGCGGCGGGCACCGGTCTCGGCGATGGTGCGCAGCAGGTCGGGCCAGTCAGCATGATCGGAGACGACGAAGCCACGGTCGTAGTTACGGCGGCGGCGGTTGCCGCGCACCCGCATCCAGCCGGAGGCAAAGCCCAGCTGCGCACGCTTGAAGCGGCGCATCCACGCGCTGCCCGCGGCCGAGGGCGGGGCAAGAATCAACTTGCCGGCGAACTCGGCACCGCGCGCCTGTTCGCTGACCGGCTCGGTCGCCAGCATCGGAATCCCGGCTTCGCGGTACACCGCCACGCCGGTGGCGATGGCACCATGCAGCAGCGCAGGCTGGTCATCCAGTGGCAGCAGTTCGGCGAGGATCCGCTGCGCCTTGCCGAGCGCGTAGCACAGCAGCACGGCCGCCTCGCCGCGGGCTTCGCACTCGCGCCGCCAGGCCACGATGTCGGCGGCGACCTGCGAGGTGTCCGGCCAGCGGTAGACCGGCAGGCCGAAGGTCGCTTCGGTGATGAAGGTGTCGCAGGGCACCACCTCGAACGGGTCGCAGCTCGGATCGGGCTGGCGCTTGTAGTCGCCCGAGGCCACCCATACCCGGCCTGCATGGGCGATACGCACCTGGGCCGAGCCGAGCACATGCCCGGCCGAATGCAGCGAGACCTCGGTGTCGCCCAGGGCGAAGCGCTCGCCGTACGCGTGCGCGGTGCAGTCCACATCGCCCAGGCGCCAGCGCAGGATCGGCAGGGTCTGCGTGGTGCAGTGGTAATGGCCCATGCCGTTGCGCGCGTGATCGCCATGGCCGTGTGTGATCACCGCACGCGGCACCGGCCGCCACGGGTCGATGTGGAAATCACCGGCCGGGCAGTACAGCCCCTCGGGCCGGAGCACCACCAGATCGTCGTTGTCGGCATCGGTGTTCATGCCTGCACTGTGCCGCCGCGCTCGTGCACGAGGTGAGAATCCGCATGAACGGCGGCCTGCAGGGGGATGCGGCAGAATCGGTGCATCTGTCTGCAAGGAGGTCGCCGTGATGACGTCTGCATTGCCCGCGTTCGAAACGCACCAGGTGAGCAACCAGCCGCCACCTTTCGGGGGGCGCAATCTGTGGGCCGACGACGTCGCGCTGGCCGAGGCAGTACAGCGCGAAGGCGGCGCCGCGTTCGCGGGCCAGTTGGCGCGCTATGGCGGTCTCGCCGGCGATGAGCTCTATCGGATCGGCTTCGATGCCAATCGCGATCGCCCGCGTCTGCGCACCCACGATGCACAGGGCCATCGCATCGATACCGTCGAGTTCCATCCGGCATACCACCAGCTGATGACGGCGGCGAAAACGCATGGCGTGGCCGGGCTGTCCTGGCACGATGGTCGCCCCGGCGCGCACGTGGCACGTGCGGCGTTGAGCTACCTGCATCACCAGGCCGAGGCGGGCACCAGTTGCCCGTTGACGATGACCCACGCTGCGGTCGCCGTGTTGCGCCAGGATCCGTCGCTCGCCGCCTGGGCGGACAAGGCGGCAGCGCCTCACTACGACCCGCGTGACGTACCGATTGCCGACAAGGCCGGGATCACCCTGGGCATGGGCATGACCGAGAAGCAGGGCGGTTCGGACGTACGCAGCAACACCACGCGGGCCGAGCCCCAGGCCGATGGCAGCTATGCGTTGGTGGGCCATAAGTGGTTCTTCTCCGCGCCGATGTCCGATGGCTTCCTGGTGCTGGCGCAGGCGCCGGGCGGCCTGAGCTGTTTCCTCATGCCGCGGCGCCTGGCCGATGGCCACCGCAACGCGTTCCGTCTGATGCGCTTGAAAGACAAGCTTGGCGACTGGTCCAACGCTTCCAGCGAGGTGGAGTTGTGCGGGGCCTGGGCGCAGCGGGTGGGCGAGGAGGGGCGCGGGGTGGCGACCATCATCGGCATGGTCATGATGACGCGGCTGGATTGCATGCTCGGTGCCGCCGCCGAGATGCGCATGGCGCTGGCGCAGGCGCTGCATCACACCCGGCATCGCAGCAGTTTCGGCACGCGGCTGAGCGAGCATCCGCTGATGGCCAACGTACTGGCGGACCTGGCGATCGAATCCGAAGCGGCCACGGTGTTCGCCATGCGCGTGGCACGGGCGGTGGATCAGGCCGGGGCGGATCCGCAGCAGGCGGCATTCGCGCGCATCACGACGGCAGTGGGCAAGTACTGGGTGTGCAAGCGCGCGGCCGTGTTCGTCAATGAAGCGCAGGAGTGCCTCGGCGGTGCCGGCTATGTGGAAGAGTCGATGCTGCCACGGCTGTATCGTCAAGCGCCGTTGAATTCCATCTGGGAAGGCAGCGGCAACATCCAGTGTCTGGATGTGCTGCGTGCGCTGTCGCGCGAACCACAGGTGCTGCAGGCGCTGGACGCCGAGCTGGATGCGGTGGCCGGTGTGGATGCGATCTATGACGCCGCCCTGCGGGCGTTGCGCATGCAGCTCGCGGCAACACCGGAACAAGCACAGGCCCGCCGTATCACCGAACGCCTGGCGCTGGTGTTGCAGGCCGCGGTACTGCTGCGCGCGCAGAGCCCGAACGCATCGGCCTTCATCCGCTCGCGGCTGGGTGCCGAGCATGGGATGGCGTTCGGGACGTTGCCGGCCGACGTGGACTTCGCGGCCGTGCTGAGCCGCGCGCTGCCGTGAACGCGCCCCAATGAAAACGCCCCCTCAGGAGAGGGGGCGTTGGTCACACCCGAAGGCGGCGTGAGGGACGCCGGACTCAGCGCTTGGCTTCGTTGGCGTTCTTCTTGGCATCGTCGGCAACGTCGCGCGCCTTGTCGGCGACCTTCTGCGCGGCATCGGCAGTGGAATCGCTGGCGTGGGCAGCCGCATCCTTGGCGGCGACCTTGGCCTCGCCAGCGGCCTCGGAGGTCGCTGCGGCAGCGCGGTCGAGCGCCTGCTGGGTGTCGG
>DMZT01000394.1 GCA_003484865.1 Stenotrophomonas sp. | reverse complement strand
TGCTGTTCTCGGCGACCTTCCCGGATGAGATCCGCGAGATCGCCCGCGTGCTGCTGCGCGATCCGGTGGAAGTGACCGTGGAAGGCGCCGATCACGCGCCGGCGATCCGCCACCTGTTCTGCGAGACCGAGCTGGCACTGAAGCAGAAGGCGCTGGCCGGCCTGCTGCTCAAGTACACGCCGGAATCGGCCGTGGTGTTCTGCAACACCCGCCGCGATGTCGACGATGTCGCCATTTCGCTGCAGCAGTTCGGGTTCTCCGCGCTGCCGCTGCACGGCGAGATGGAGCAGCGCGACCGCGATGAAGTGCTGGTGCGCTTCGCCAACCGCAGCTGCAACGTGCTGGTCGCCAGTGACGTCGCCGCGCGAGGCCTGGATGTGCAGGATCTGGCCGCGGTGATCAATTACGAGCTGCCGACCGATATCGAAACCTACGAGCATCGCGTTGGCCGCACCGGCCGCGCCGGTGCCACGGGCCTGGCGATCAGCCTGGTGACGCACCGCGAGCGCAACCGCGCCGATGCGCTGGAAATGGCACAGGGCAAGCCGCTGGACTGGCAGAAGACGCCGCTGGCCACCGCGCGCCCGCCGGTGCTGCCGCAGGCCGCGATGACCACGCTGCGCATCGATGGCGGCAAGACCGACAAGCTGCGCCCGGGCGACATCCTCGGCGCACTGACCGGCGATGCCGGGCTGGCAGCCAAGTACATCGGCAAGATCGACATCTACGCCACGCGTTCGTATGTGGCCATCGCGCGCGAACATGCCGGCCGGGCGATCGCCCAGCTGGAGGCCGGCAAGATCAAGGGCCGCCGGTTCCGCGTCCGCAAGATGGATGTCTGAGCGGTAGAGCCGACTGTTGGTCGGCTGCACTTGCGTCGGGGCGTTTGAGGTGCCGGCCAGCGGCCGGCACTACCAGTGGCGGCGCGCCCGCGCGGATTTCCGGCTCAATAGACCAGGTTGGCCAGCAGCGGGACGTCATCCGTCCAGCGGTCGCGGCCGCCAAGGCCCGCCAGTTCCACCAGCACGGCCGCGCCGACCACCTCGACCTGCAGCTGGCGGGCCAGCGACAACGCCGCCAGCAGGGTGCCGCCCGTGGCGAGCACATCATCGATCACCAGCACGCGTGCGCCGGCCGGCAAGGCATCGGCGTGCACTTCGATGCTGTCGGTGCGGTATTCCAGGGTGTAATCCTGGCGGAGCACCTTGCCCGGCAGCTTGCCCGGCTTGCGCACCGGCACGAAGCCCACGCCCAGCACCCGCGCCATGGCCGCGCCGAGGATGAAACCGCGCGACTCGATCCCCATCACCGCCTGCAGATTGGCATCGCGCCAGGGCGCGACCATCGCATCGATGGCGGCCGCGAAATCCGGGCCGTCGGCGAGCAACGGCATGATGTCCTTGAACAGGATGCCCGGCTTGGGGAAATCGGCGATGTCGCGCAGGCGGCCGGCCCAGGCGGGCGTGGCGGAAGACTCGGTCATGATCGGCACAGCACAAAGGGTGGCATAGGGTAACCGAGCGCCCTACGAGCTGCAGGACAGCATCGAGCAGCCGGCCTTCACACGCGCCCACTCGGGTCGCTTGGCCGCGAAGTGCTCGCGCCCGGGCTGCACGTCATACGGGCGCCGCAGCACCTCCAGCAACGTGTGCACGCCACTGAGATCGCCCTGCTCCGCCTGCTCGATCGCCTCCTGGGCCAGCCAGTTGCGCAGCACGTAGACCGGGTTGGCGCGGCCCATCTGCTGCTGACGCGCCTGTGCACTCAGGCCATCCGAACGCAGGCGCACCGCGTACTGCTGCAGCCATGCCTGCAGCGACGGCAGCACCGCTTCGCGACGGGCCGGGCTGTAGAACGCCTCCTCCAGCACCGCCACCGAAGGCGATGCAGGATCGATCGCCATCAGCCCGCGGAACGCGAGCGTCATGTCCATCTCGCCCTCGTGCAGGATCTCCAGCCAGGCCGCCATCAACGCCACGTCGTCATCGCGGCAGCCGTCCAGGCCCAGCTTCGCGGCGATGTCGGCGCGCTCGCATTGCGCGTGCACCTGCTGGAAGCGCGCCAGCCCGTCATGCAGCGGGGTGACATCCTCGAACAGCGGCGCCAAGGCCTGCGCCAGCCGGGTGAGATTCCAGTACGCCACCTGCGGCTGCGTGCCGAAACGATAGCGTCGGCCCTGCGCGTCGGTGGTGTTGGGGGTCCACTCGGGATCGTAATCCTCGACCCAGCCATACGGGCCGTAATCGATGGTGAGCCCGAGGATGGAGAGGTTGTCGGTGTTCATCACGCCATGCACGAAACCGACGCGCATCCAATGCGCGACAAGCACCGCGGTGCGCTCGCAGATGTCGGCAAACCAGCGCGCATGGCGCGCCTCGCCCGCCTCTGCCAGCGCAGGAAAATCGCGCGCGATGCAGACATCGGCCAACTGCCGCAGCAACGTCGTGTCGCCGCGCGACGCCGGCAGTTCGAAGCTGCCAAAGCGGATGAACGACGGCGCGACGCGACACACGATCGCGCCGGGCTCGGCTTCAGGGCGACCGTCGTAGAACATGTCGCGCACCACGGCATCGCCGGTGCCAACCAGACTCAGCGCCCGCGTGGTCGGCACACCGAGGTGATGCATAGCTTCGCTGCACAGGAACTCGCGGATGGACGAGCGCAGCACCGCCCGCCCGTCGGCGCCCCGCGAGTACGGTGTGCGCCCGGCGCCCTTCAACTGCAGCTCCCAATGCGCACCATCCGGAGTGAGCAGCTCGCCCAGCGAGATCGCACGGCCATCGCCGAGTTGCCCCGCCCAATGGCCGAACTGATGCCCACCGTAGTTGGCCGCCCACGGTGCCATCCCGGCATACAGCGCATTGCCGCCGAACACCCGCGCGAAATCCTCGCTCTCGATCAGGTCCTCGCCCATGCCCAACAGCGTGGCCACCTCAGGCGAGTACGCCAGCAGCTGTGGCGCGGCGACCGGCGTCGGCATGACCGAAGACCACGCGGCCTCGCGCACCTCCCGCACGCGCGGGCCGGTTTCCGGGTCGCCGGGCAGGTCGCGGATGAAACGGTTGTCGAAACGCAGGGGCTGGGTGCTCATCGGTATGAAATGGGGACAGACCGGCTGCGCCGCAAGTTCAGCGCGAACCGCCGCCGAGGTTCAACGGACCGCCGCGCTCCACCGCACGCTGGTACGCCGGGCGCTGCTCGATCCGCGCCAGGTACGCCTGCAGCCGTGGATAGGTGGTCATGTCGCCACCGCGCGCGGCGGCGGCCTGGATCGGGAAGCTCATCTGGATATCGGCAGCGGTGAAGCGTTCACCGGCAAACCACGGCGACTGGCCGAGCTCGCGTTCCATCCAGTCCATGTGCAGCTTTACCTGCGGACGCACGAAGCCGTTCAGCGCCTTGTCGGCGATGGAGCGTGCGATCGGCTTGGCGAAGAACGGCATCGGCGCCTTGCGCAGCCGCGAAAACACCAGCGTCATCACCAGCGGCGGCATTGCCGAGCCTTCGGCGTAGTGCATCCAGTAGCGGTAACGCACGCGCTCGGGGGCCTGGGCCGGCATCGGCTCGGGCGAGAGCTGGCGGCCGCTGTCGTAGCGGTCGGCCAGGTATTCCAGGATCGCGCCGGATTCGGCCAGGACCAGGGCATCGTCCTGCAGCACCGGCGATTTTCCCAGCGGGTGCACGTCGCGCAGCGCCTGCGGTGCCAGCCAGGTCTTGGGATCGCGCTGGTAGTTGACGACCTGGTACGGCAGGCCCAGTTCTTCGAGCATCCACAGCACGCGCAGCGAGCGCGAGTGGTCCAGATGGTGCACCTTGATCATCGAGGGTTCCGCAGGGTCAAAGCGGCATCGTAACCGGGCAACAGGAACGATGACGTCTTCAACGGCTCTGCGTCGACGATGGCCGGACGCCGCCCAATAAAAAACGCCGGAAGCTTTCGCTTCCGGCGTTTTAGGCGACCTTACGGTTGCGGGGGGTCGATTAGACCGCCTGCACCTGGTCA
>DMZT01000307.1 GCA_003484865.1 Stenotrophomonas sp. | reverse complement strand
CTGGAAGCGGACATCAAGCTGGGCCTGATCGCGATCTCCTCGCCGCTGGCGCGTGCCTTGATCGGCAAGCTGGAAGGCGATGCGGTCACCATCGACGCACCGGCCGGCCAGCGCGAGTACGAAATCGTCAGCGTCCAGTACCTGGACTGACGGCGATGGCCACGGCGACGTTGTTGCTGCCGGCACGCAGCCGGTTTCCGGCGGCGCCGTTGCCCGATGACGTCGCCAAGGCGCTGGGGCGTGCGCAGCGCCGCAGCGCCGAGGCAGGCGAACGCGCCCAGCTGCGTCGGCATTTCCAGACGCAGCCGGACGCGTGGTCTGCCGCCGCCCTGACCCGCCAGCTGGATGTCGGCGATGCCGACGGGGCGGTGTGGCTGCGGGCCGATCCGGCCAACGTGGTGCCGGACATGCACGGTGCTCGCCTGATGGGGCACGGGGATACCCTGCGTCCCGATCTGGCCGATGTCATGCATCTGCTGCCGGCGTTGCAGCCGTTGTTTGCCGGGTTCGGTTTCGTGCTGGATGCCCCGGTGCCGTCACGCTGGTACCTGCGCCTGCCGCCAGGCACCACGCTGCCCGCGTTCGCCGAGCCTGATGAAGTGCTTGGCGATGATCTGTTTGCCCATCTGCCTGAAGGCGATGCGGGCCGCCGTTGGCGCGCCCTGCTGACCGAAGCGCAGGTGGTGTTGCACCAGCACGAGTGGAACCAGCAGCGCGTGGCCGACGGCAAACGTGCGATCAACTCGTTGTGGTTCTGGGGCGGCGGTGAGCTGCCGGAGCGCGTGACCACCGCGCATGCCCAGGTCCGCAGCCGCGATGCGCTGCTGCAGGCGCTGGCCAAGGCCGCGGGTCTGCAGGCCGATGGCGAGCAGACCGTGGATGCCCTGGTGGACCTGCGTCAGCTGCGTTCACTGGAACAGTTGGGCAATGAGGCGATCCGCCCGTTGCTGGCGGCGATCGCCCGCGGGGAATTGAAGCGGCTGGTGCTGGATTTCGAGGACGGCGCCCGCGTGGAGATCGACAAGACCCAGCGCTGGCGGTTCTGGAAGAAGCCGGTGCAGTTGCACGACCTCTGAGTGCGACGATCGGCAGCCGGCCAGCGGCCGGCTCTACCCATGGCAGGGCGGTATCATGGTCACGCACGTCATCGATCGAGCCCGTTTTGACCCAGTCTGAAGCACCCCGTATCCAGCGCCGTCCTGCCGCCGCCGTCGGCGAGTGGCCGTCCTCCATGTTGCCGCTGCTGCAGCGCCTTTACGCTGCGCGCGGGGTGACCGATGCCGCGCAGGCCCAGCCGAAGCTGGCCCAGCTGCATGCGCCGGATCTGCTGGGCAGCATGCAGGCCGCGGTAGCGCTGCTGGCCGATGCGATCGCCACCAACGAACGCATCCTGATCGTCGGCGATTTCGACTGCGATGGCGCCACCGCCTGTGCGGTCGGGGTGCGCGGCCTGCGCATGCTCGGCGCGCGCGATGTGGTGCACGCGGTGCCCAACCGCATGCTGCATGGCTATGGGCTGTCGCCATCGCTGGTGGCCGAGCTGGCCCCGCTCAATCCGGGCCTGCTGGTCACGGTCGACCATGGCATCGCCTGCCACGCTGGCGTCAATGCGGCCAAGGCACTCGGCTGGAAGGTGCTGGTCACCGACCACCATCTGCCGGGCGAACATCTGCCGCCGGCCGATGCCATCGTCGACCCCAACATCAGCGGCGATGCCTTCCCGAGCAAGGCGTTGGCCGGCGTCGGGGTGATCTTCTATGTATTGATGGCCCTGCGCCGCCACCTGCGCGAGCAGGGCGCGTTTGCCACGACGCCAGAGCCGGATCTGCTGACCCTGCTGGACCTGGTCGCGGTGGGTACGGTCGCCGATCTGGTCGCGCTGGATGACAACAACCGCGCCCTGGTCTCGGCCGGCCTGCGCCGGCTGCGCAACGGGCAGGGCTGCGTGGGGCTGCAGGCGTTGATCGAGGCCAGCGGGCGTGACGCCTCGCGGCTGACCGGCAGTGACATCGGTTTCGCGCTCGGCCCACGTTTGAACGCGGCCGGCCGGCTGGAAGACATGGCGCTGGGCATCGAGCTGTTGCTCACCGAAGACCGTGCCCACGCGCGTGAGATCGCCACGACGCTGGAATCGATCAACACCGAGCGCCGCGCCGTCCAGCAGCTGATGACCGACGACGCGGAACTGGCGGTGTCCCGTGCGGTGCTCAGTGCCGAGGGCGTGCGCCCGGTCGCCGCCTGCCTGTTCGATGCCGAATGGCATCCCGGCGTGGTCGGGCTGGTGGCTTCCAAGATGAAGGATCGCCTGCACCGGCCGGTGATCGCGTTCGCACCTTCAGAGCCCGGCGGCGACTCGCTGCGTGGCTCGGCGCGCTCGATCCCCGGCTTCCATATCCGTGACGCGCTGGCCCTGGTCAACGCCGCGCACCCGGGCCTGATCGACAAGTTCGGTGGCCACGCCATGGCCGCCGGCCTCAGTCTGCCGCACGCGCAGTTGGCCGCGTTCGAGCAGGCCTTCGTGGAGGTGGTGGAGCGCACGCTCGATCCGCTGTCGTTGCAGCAGCTGCTGCTGACCGATGGCGAGCTGTTGCCGCAGGAACTGGATTTCGCCCATGCCGAGGCGCTGCGCCTGGCCGGGCCGTGGGGGCAGGGCTTCCCCGAGCCACTGTTCGATGGTCACTTCCAGGTGGCGCGCTGGCAG
>DMZT01000144.1 GCA_003484865.1 Stenotrophomonas sp. | reverse complement strand
CATGCGAGCGCGGATGGTAGTGCCGGCCGCTGGCCGGCTCTCGTTGATCCCGGAGGTTCGTACCGACCAACGGTCGGTACCTACCAAAATCGGCACCAACCGACGGTCGGTAACACCCACCACGGCTCCCGACAGTGTCATGCGAGCGCGGATGGTAGGCCGCTGGCCGGCTCTCGTTGATCCCGGAGGTTCGTACCGACCAACGGTCGGTACCTACCAAAATCGGCACGGACTAAGGAGCGGTCCCACCCCAAATCGGCATTGAGCAACGATCGGTCACACCCCCAAAACGAAAACGCCGGGCAATGCCCGGCGAATGCGTACCGCGTCTGTTGGAGAGCCCCCTCCTGTTGAAGGGGGCGCGCCGAAGGCGCGGGGATGAGGTGGAATGCGCGGACGAACTGCGAAGCAGTTCGTCAGAACTGACCGCCGAACGTGAATTGCAGACGCTCGACTTCGTCGCCATCTTCCTTCTTCAACGGGAAGGCGTAGCTGATCGAGATCGGGCCGACCGGGGCGCGCCACAGCAGGGCCACACCGGTGGACACGCGCAGTTCGTTGGCCTTGAAGTTGTCTACGCCCGTGTACACGTTGCCGAAGTCCACGAAGGCCGAGATGCGGGCCGAGGGGCTGTCGAACAGGCGCGGGAAGTAGGCTTCCACCGAACCGACGGTCTTCAGCGAGCCACCCAGCGGCTGGCCGCGGTTGTAGCTCAGGGTCGGTTCCGAACGCGGGCCAAGGGTGTTGTCCTCGAAACCACGCACCGAGTTGGTACCACCGGCGTAGAAGTTCTCGTAGAACGGCAGGCCCGAGGCGGTCACCACGCGGGTGCTGCCATCCGGGTTGGTGATCACGCGGGTGGTGTCATTGCCGTAGCTGTCGCCGTAACCCACTTCGGCGCGGGTGTTGATGACCAGCTGCGGGATGATCGGCCAGTACTTGGAGAACTGATAGTTCAGCTTGTAGTACTCGACGGTCGAACCCGGCAGCGTGGTTTCCAGGCCGACGCGCTGGTAGGTACCGCGGGTCGGCATGAAGTAGTCGTTGCGGGTATCGCGCGCCCAACCCAGCTCGGTGCGCCAGGAATGGAACGTGCGCTGGCCGATGGCATCGATGTAATCGATGATCGCCTGCGGGGTCGAGCCCTGGTAGGTGGTGATCTGGTTGCTGTCGATGCCCACCATCAGCGAGACGGTGTCGTTCTCGGTGATCGGCACGCCGAACACCACCTGCGCGGCACCGTTGGTGCTGTTGTACTGCGCGGTGTTGAAGTCGGAGTAATCCAGTTCGCGCCAGGACAGGTTGTAGCCCAGCGAGACGCCGTCATCGGTGAAGTACGGGTTGGTGTAGCTGAAGCCGTAACGCTGCAGGTAGCTGCTGCGCGAGGCTTCGACCGACACGCGGTTGCCGCCGCCGAGGAAGTTGTTCTGCGACAGCTGCACCGAGGTGGTCATGCCGTAGGACTGCGAATAGCCCAGGCCGAACACGAAGCTGCCCGAGGTGGTTTCCTTGACGTTGTAGACCACGTCGACCTGGTCGTTGCTGCCGGTGACCGGCGGCGTTTCCACGTCCACCGATTCGAAGTAGCCCAGGCGCTGCAGACGGATCTTGGAGCGGTCGATCGCGGCCTGCGAGTACCAGCTGTTCTCGAACTGGCGCATTTCACGACGCAGCACTTCGTCGGAGGTGCGGGTGTTGCCCTTGAAGGTGATGCGGCGCACCGACACGCGCGGGCCGGGAACGACCTGCATGTTGATGGCCACCGTGCGGTCGGCACGGTTGCTGGTCGGGATCGGGTTCACCTTGGCGAACGCGTAACCGATGTTGGACAGCGAATTGGTGATCTGGTCCGAGCTGAATTCCAGCAGCGCACGCGAGAAGGTGTCGCCGGACTTCTGGATCACCATGCGCTCGACATCTTCCTGCGGCAGGATGGTGTCGCCGGTGACCTTGATCTCGGAAATCTTGTACTGCTCACCCTCGGTCACGCCGGCGGTGATGAACATGTCGCGCTTGTCGGGACTGATCGAGACCTGGGTGGAATCGATGCTGAAATCCACGTAGCCGCGGTCCAGGTACCAGCCGTTGAGCTTTTCCAGATCGCCGGACAGCTTTTCCTTGGAGTACTGGTCATCGCGGCGGTACCACGAGGCCCAGTTGTGCTCCTTGGATTCCCAGGTTTCCAGGATGTCCTTGGCCGGGAACTTCTCGGTGCCGACCAGGTTGACGTGCTGGATCTTGGCGGCCTTGCCTTCCTTGATCGCGATGGCGATGTCCACGCGGTTGCGGTCCAGCGGGCTCACCGTCGGGGTGATGTCGACGTTGTACTTGCCACGGTCGTTGTACTGGCGGCGCAGTTCCTGGGTCACGCGGTCCAGGCTCAGGCGGTCGAAGGTGCCGCCCTCGGTCAGGCCGATGTCGCTCAGGCCCTTGAGCAGCTGGTCGCTCTTGATGTCCTTGTTGCCGGTGACGGTCAACTTGTTGATCGCCGGGCGTTCCTTGACCGTGACCACGAGGATGTCGCCCTGGCGGTTCAGCTGGACGTCTTCGAAGAAGCCGGTCTTGTACAGCGCACGGATGGTTTCACCGACCTTGTTGTCGGTGATGGTGTCGCCACGTTCCACCGGCAGGTAGGTGAACACGGTACCGGAGGTGATGCGCTGGAGACCATCCACGCGGATGTCGCTGACGGTGAAGGGCTCGGCTGCCTGCGCCAGGGCGGGCGCGCCGAAACCGGCAACGAGTGCGAGGGCCAGCAGGCGGCGATTGGGGAGTCGCGTCATGTCACGTCCGGTTGGAGTCGATTTCAACATTGCGGGATGCCGGCGCATAAGACGACGACAAAAGGAAAAAAGTTCATCGCGGGACCAGGCCGAGGATGTCGTTGTAGAACGCCAATCCCATCAGCCCGGCCAGCAGCGCCAGGCCCACATACTGCCCGGCAGCCATGGCGCGCTCGCTCAGCGGGCTGCCCTTGACCAACTCGATAAGGTAATACAGCAGGTGCCCGCCGTCCAAGATGGGGATGGGCAACAGGTTGATGATGCACAGGCTCAGCGACAGCAGGGCCAGGAAATACAGGAACCAGTCCAGGCCGCGTTTGGCCGAGACATTGGCGACCCGGGCAATGGTGACCGGGCCGGAGATGTTCTGCAGCGAGGCGTTGCCGGTGACGATGCGGCGCATCATCCCCAGTGAATCGCCCGCCATCCGGGCGGTTTCGCGCAGGGCCACGGGCACTGCCGCAAACGGCCCGAACTTGAGTTCGGCGTCGTAGGCCGGGGCGTGGGTCTCCGGGAAACCGATGCCGATCTGCCAGGTCGGCTGGCCACGGCCGTCTACGCCCTGGCGGGGGGTGATCTCCAGCGCCAGCCGCTCGCCGCCGCGCAGGACGTCGATCATGCCGGGGCCGCCACGCTGGCCGAGCGCGGCGATCTGCGCCGGCACCTGGTCGGCACCTTCGATACGCTGGCCGTCCACGGCCACGATCAGGTCGCCCGGCACCAGCACGCCCTGGGCGGCTGCGTCGGGCAGGACCTTGTCCACCAGCGCCGGCTGCAGCCAGAACTGCCAGCTCAACCCGGTCAGCTGGGGCACGCGGCGTTCATCGAAGCCGGCCGGCAGCTGCGACAGCGGCAGGGTGCGGGTCCGCACCTGGTCCAGACCGTCGAGGACCTCGACCTTGGCATCGTGACGATCCATCGCCGCCGTGGTCAGCGCCATGCTGGCCTCGCCGGCGGTGGCCACGCTGCGGCCATCGACCTTGACCACACGGTCGCCGGCCTGCAGGCCAGCGGTCTGGGCCATGCCGGTGGTGCGGCCGATGGTGGCCGAATAATCCTGTTTCCCGATCACGAACATCGCCCACAGCAGGGCGATGCACAGGATCAGGTTGGCGGCCGGACCGGCGGCGACCACCGCGATCCGCTGCCACACGGTCTTGTGGTTGAAGGCCTGGCCGCGCTCGGCCGGGTGCACCTCGACCTCGCGCTCGTCCAGCATCTTCACGTAGCCGCCCAGCGGAATGGCGGCGATCGCGAATTCAGTGCCGGCCCGGTTGCGGCGCGACCACAGCGGCTTGCCGAACCCGACAGAGAAGCGCAGCACCTTGATCCCGCAACGGCGGGCCACCCAGTAGTGACCGAACTCGTGGAAGGTCACCAGCAGGCCAAGGCTGACGATCATCCACCAGACGGATCCGATGAAATCACCCATGGTGATCAGCACTGTAAGGGGGCGTAGGGGGCATTCAGGCGTGGTCGATGGCGGCTTGGGTGATCTGGCGGGCGCGCTGATCGGCGGTCAGCAGGCCCTCCAGTGTATCGGCGGACTCGCTCGACAGTGTTGACAGAGCGTTAGCGACCAGCGCTGGAATGGCAAGGAAAGCTGCCCGCCCCTGAAGAAACGCTGAAACCGCGACTTCATTGGCCGCATTGAGGATCGCCGGGGCGGTGCCACCGGCGGCCATCGCCTGCCAGGCCAGCGTCAGGCACGGGAAGGCCTCGGTGTCCGGGGCTTCGAAATCCAGCCGCCCCTGGGTCAGCAGATCCAGCCCGCCGACCCCGGATTCGATCCGTTGCGGCCAGCCCAGGCCGACGGCCAGGGTGGTACGCATGTCCGGCAGGCCCATCTGGGCCAGGGTGGAGCCATCGACGAACTCGACCAGCGAATGCACCAGGCTCTGCGGGTGGACCAGCACGTCGATGCGCTCGCCAGGCACGCCGAACAGATGGTGGGCTTCGATGACTTCGAGGCCTTTGTTCATCAACGTCGCCGAATCCACCGAGATCTTCGGGCCCATGGACCACTTCGGGTGGGCCACGGCCTGGGCCGGTGTGACCTGGGCCAGCTGCTCGCGGCTGCGGCCACGGAACGGGCCGCCCGAGGCGGTCAGGATGATCCGGCGCACGCCGGCCCCATCGAGGCTCGCATCGCGGGAGCGCAGGCACTGGAAGATCGCGCTGTGCTCACTATCGATCGGAATGATCTCGGCCCCGGCGGCCGCGGCCTGGCGCATCAGCAGTTCGCCGGCCAGTACCAGCGATTCCTTGTTGGCCAGCAGGATGCGCTTGCCGGCCGCGGCGGCGGCCAGGGTCGAGGACAGCCCGGCGGCGCCCACGATGGCAGCGACCAGGGTGTCGCAGACATCGCTGGCGGCCAGCTGGTCCAACGCCGCAGCGCCCGCATGGGGCTGGGTGGCCAGGCCGGCGTCACGCAGGCCGTCGCGCAGGGCGGCATACCGCGATTCGTCGGCGATCACCGCATGGGCCGGGCGGTGCACGGCGCACAGGGCGACCAGCGCAGCGACCTGGCGGCCGGCGGCCAGCACGGTG
>DMZT01000145.1:2731-3088 GCA_003484865.1 Stenotrophomonas sp. | reverse complement strand
GGCGGCGGCACCGGCCGAGCGCTCGATGATCTTGTCCAGCTCGCCTCGGTCCAGCCACACGCCACGGCACTGCGGGCAGTAGTCGATCTCGATGCCTTGGCGCTCGGACATCTGCAGCGCTTGGGTCTTGCATACGGGGCATTGCATGGGCGGTAATCCAAGGGGCAAAGCCGCACTCTAGCCGGTCATACCTGACCGTGGTGCAACGCGGCCATGACCGATGGCCCCCCGACCTATGCCCCATGCTGCGGGTGTGGCAATCGCGAACAATCCACGCCGTCCCTGGATATGGAGCGTCCCATGCCGTCCCTCCGCCTGCCCACCTGGCTGGCCGCCTGCGTGGTGGTGCTGACCCTG
>DMZT01000145.1:0-2634 GCA_003484865.1 Stenotrophomonas sp. | reverse complement strand
GCGTGGTGGTGCTGACCCTGGCCGTGTCGATCAATCTGCGCGACCTTGCCGCGTGGCTGGGCACGCCGATTCCGAAGCTGCCGATCCCCTATGGCGGCGCCATCCTCGACAATGGCCTGGGCGTGCTGCTGGTGCTGGCCGTGGCTGCGCTGCTGCTGCGCCCCGGGCAACGCCTGCACGCATTGCTTGGGTTGCGCTGGAATGGCTGGCAGGGCCCGGCACTGGCCCTGCTGGCGACCCTGCCGTGCTGGCTCGGCCTGTGGTGGCTGGGCGGGGTGAATCCCACCCAGGATGTCCTCGCACTGCTGATGCTCGGCGTGCTGTTCCCGTTCGCCGAGGAAATCATCTTCCGTGGCTTCGGCTTCATCTTCGCCCATCGCCAGCAGCGCTGGCCGTGGCTGGCCGCCGCGCTGGTGCAGGCGGTGATCTTCGGTGCGATCCACTGGTGGTCGTTCGGCGGCGGCGGGGGCATGGCGCTGCAGGTGTTCGCCATCACCGGCATCGGCGGGCTGGTATTCGCCTGGCTCAACACCCTGGACGACTACACCCTGTGGAGCGGGCTGGCCCTGCACGTCTCGCTCAACCTGGCCTGGAACGTCTTCGTGATCAGCGAGGCCACCGCGGTCGGCTGGCCGGCGACGGTGCTGCGCCTGTCGGCAGCGGGGTTGGCGGTCGGGCTGGTGTGGGCCTGGCACCGTGGACGCCGGCGGTCGGCGGCCGTTGCCTGAGCACCGTGGGCGGGCGGTACGATCCCGTCCTCGATTCACCCGGCATTTGGTCGCCGTCGACGGTCTCCTCACCGGCGGCCCGCGATACTTGCGCGCCCCTCTCCGGGGGTAAGCAGGAACCACGCTCCATGTTGTTGTCCAAGCACCATCCCGAACCACGCGTGCTGTTGATCGAAGACACCGAAGACACCCGCGAACTGAGCCGCATGGCGCTGGAAAGCCAGGCCTGCGAAGTCGTGGCGGTCAGTTCCGCCGAAGCCGCGCTTGGCCTGCTGCAGGCCGGCGAACGCTTCGACCTGGTGTTCACCGATGTCTGCCTGGGCGCGGTGAGTGGCATCGAGGCGGCGCATCGGGTCAAGCAGGAACAGCCCGGGCTGCCGGTGCTGGTCACCTCGGGCCTGGAGCCCTCCGTGGTGCTGCCTCAGCTCGGCCCGGGCATGCATTTCCTGCCCAAGCCTTACAGCATGAGCGAGCTGCTCGACGCGATCCGTGCCTGCTTCCAGCACCCGCTGGCGGCCTGCGCCTGAGGCGAGGCACCTGCGGCGCCCGGCGACCGTCCGGGCGCGCAGCTCGTTGATCTTCATCCGGATTTCATGTGCGCGTGGCCATCGTCGGTGCCAGGGAACGGGGGTTTCCCGCTTCCCATACGATGCGACGCGCTCCTTTTCCCTTCCGGAATCGACGACATGCTCTTCCGTATGCTGCTGGCCACGCCCCTGCTGTTGATGCTGCCGTTGGGAGACGCGCGCGCGGATGACTTCGTCACCTGCGAGAGCCGCGACAACCGCTATCAATCCTGCGCCCTGCCCCGCGCGGGCTACGTCACCCTGGACCGCAAACTGTCCGGTGCAGACTGCCGCCAGGGCCGCAACTGGGACTACGACCGCCGCGAGGTGTGGGTCGACGATGGCTGCCGCGCCTCGTTCCGGGTGCACGGCGGCAGCGACCGCGATGACCGCCATGACGATGACAACCACGACGCCAAGGTCGCCGCCGGCGTATTGATCGGCGCGGCGATTCTCGGCGCGTTGGCCCACAACGCCAACAAGGATGACGCGCGCTACGACGACGAAAACTACCAGGGCGCCCGCCACACGTCCTATGTGCCCGACTGGATGGTCGGCGAGTTCGAGGGCTACAACCCGACCTTCAACGCCGACATCCGCATGCGCATCGACAGCGACGGCCGCATGAGCGCACAGACGCGTGGGCAGTCGTTGAACGGCTGGGTCAATGGCGGCCAGCTCAACGTCGGCAGCAGCGTGTTCGACATCAGCCAGAGCCGCGACGGCTTCGTCACCACCGAAGTGGGCGACCGGCAGAACGAGGTGCGCTACCGCCGCGTGCGCTGAGCAACGCGGCGGTGGCCGCCATCACTTGGCGATCTGACACTGCAGCGTGGTGCCGTAGAACTCCAGCGTGGTCTGGTCGTTGTGGGTCCGCAGGTCCACGCCTTCGCGCCCCCAGCGACCGCCGTTGTTTTCCTCGCGGGTGACCGGCACCGGGAACACGATCGCCTGGTCATTGCCCCAGCTGATCACGGCCGCGGTCGGGTCGATGTCGTTGTAGAACACCGCCGTCACCGGCTTGCTGTTGTCATCGCAGCGGTACTCGACCTTGGCCGGCACCTGGATGCCGCCGGCGTTGAGGGTCAGCTCGACCAGACGCGTCTGGTAGGACTCCACCAGGCAACGGTGCGGGTCCACCGCGCGCGAACAGGCATCGCGACCCTTGATCCAGCCACGCTGCTCGGCCGCGATGTCCAGCTCGTCCGGGCTGGTCTGCACGCGCTTGTAGAGCGCGGCCAGCTGGCGGTCCAGCGCGGCCAGGCGGGCGTCGCCACACACCTGCTGCTCGGCCTCGGAGTGCGCCTTGGCGCAATCGAACGAGATCGGAAGAGCGGTTC
>DMZT01000191.1 GCA_003484865.1 Stenotrophomonas sp. | reverse complement strand
GCGAACTGCTTCAGGAACCGCACGTCGTTTTCGAAGAATGCGCGCAGGTCGTTGACGCCGTAACGCAGCATCGCAAAGCGCTCCACGCCCAGGCCGAAGGCGAAGCCGGTGTAGCGCTCCGGATCGATGCCAACGCTGCGCAGCACGTTCGGGTGGACCATGCCGCAGCCGAGCACTTCCAGCCAGCGGGTGCTGCCATCGGGCTGCTGCCAGGCAATGTCCACTTCCGCGCCCGGTTCCACGAAGGGGAAGTAGCTGGGACGGAAACGCATCTCGAAATCGCGCTCGAAGAACGCGCGCACGAACTCGGACAGCGTGCCCTTGAGATCGGCAAACGTGGAGTGCTCATCGACCAGCAGACCTTCCACCTGGTGGAACATCGGCGAATGGGTCTGGTCGCTGTCGCTGCGGTACACCTTGCCAGCGGCGATCATGCGCAGCGGCGGTGCGTGCTCGCCCATGTAGCGCACCTGCACACCGGAGGTATGCGTGCGCAGCAGGCGGCCGTCGCCGAAATAGAAGGTGTCGTGCATCGCGCGCGCCGGGTGGTGCGGCGGGAAGTTCAGCGCTTCGAAGTTGTGCCAGTCATCTTCGATTTCCGGACCTTCGGAGAGCTCGTAACCGAGCCGGCCGAAGATCTCGGTGATGCGCTCCAGGGTACGGGTCACCGGATGCAGGCCACCGCGCTCTTCGCGACGGCCCGGCAAGGTGATGTCGATCGCTTCAGCGGCCAGGCGCGCGTCCAGCGCAGCGTCTTCCAGCACGGTCTTGCGATCACCCAGCGCGCTGGTCAGCGCGTCACGGGCACGGTTGATGGCTTCGCCGGCGGCTTTGCGCTCTTCGGCCGGCAGGCCACCGAGCTGCTTGAGCTGGGCGGTGATGCTGCCGTTCTTGCCCAGCAGGGCCACGCGCAGGGCTTCCAGCGCATCGGGGCTCTGGGCAGCGGCCACGTCGGCCAGTGCCTGCGTGGTCAGGGATTGGATGTCACTCATGGATAGCCGGAGCCTCGCGTCGGTATGCCATCGCGATGCGCGTCGGGCCGACCCCCGTCGCCACCGCTGTCGATCGATGGCACCGGGAGGGCCACCGCCAACACAAAAAAGAATGGGGAAGGACTTGCGCCCTTCCCCATGCATTTGCCTTACCCACAGCCGTTGCGCGTGAACGGCAACGGCAGGGGAATGGACTTATGCCGCCAGTGCGCCCTTGGCCTTTTCGGCCAGTGCAGCAAAACCAGCTGCGTCGTGCACGGCGATGTCAGCCAGAACCTTACGGTCCAGGGTGATGCCGGACTTGAGCAGGCCGTTCATGAAACGGCTGTAGCTCAGGCCGTTGATGCGGGCAGCCGCGTTGATGCGGGTGATCCACAGCGAACGGAAGTTGCGCTTCTTCTGCTTACGACCGATGTAGGCGTACTGCTGTGCCTTGATCACGGCCTGCTTGGCAACGCGGAAGACCTTGCGGCGAGCGTTGTAGTAACCCTTCGCCAGGGTCAGAATTTTCTTGTGGCGGCGACGCGCCTGTACGCCACGCTTTACTCGTGCCATGGGTCAGTCCTCAGAGGTAGGGAAGCATACGGTTCAAACGGCCTGCGTCTTCTGCACGAACATGGTTCGTCTGACGCAGATTGCGCTTCCGCTTGGTCGACTTCTTCGTGAGGATGTGGCTACGGTTGGCGTGGCCAGCCTTGAACTTGCCGGACGCGGTCTTGCGGAAGCGCTTGGCCGCCGCCCGGTTGGTCTTGATCTTGGGCATTGCTATGTCCTTGATGATGTTTTGTCACTGACCAGGGCGGTGGCATTGCCACACTTTCCGTCCGTGCCCTTGCCTGCTTGTAAGCCCGGGATCCCCTATGGGAACCAGGCCGGTCCTGTTTGCCGTTGAAACAGCGTGCCTTTATGGGGCGGGAAACCGTTCAAAACAGCACCCCCGCAAAACGGGGCCGCCCATTATGCCCGTGAACACGGGAGGTTGCAAACTGTTGATTGGGCGAATGTTTACCGCGGGGCGGACGAACCTGAACGGAACGGCCGCGAGGGCCGGCGTCATGCCAGGCCGCGCACGCGGAAAACGGCAGAAGGCGCCGGTGGGCGCCCGCCGTGTGGTGCGCGAAGCGGGGAAGCCGAGCGAGCGCTCGGTGCAGCCGACCAACGGTCGGCTCTACCCATCGCCACGGTGGGGTGTGCAGCCGACCGACGGTCGGCTCTACCCCCCCGGTGGGCGGTTACTTCTTCTTGGGCGCGATCATCATCACCATCTGCCGGCCTTCAAGGCGCGGACGGGACTCGATCACGATGTCCTCGCCCAGATCACCTTCGATCCGGCTGGCCATCTCGCGACCCAGTTCCTGATGGCTCATTTCACGGCCACGGAAGCGGATGTTGACCTTGATCTTGTCGCCCTCTTCCAGGAAACCGCGCATCTTGCGCAGCTTGATCTGGTAATCACCTTCATCGGTGACCGGGCGGAACTTCACTTCCTTGATCTCGACCTGCTTGGTCTTCTTCTTGGCCTCGTTGGCCTTCTTCTGCGCTTCGAACTTGAACTTGCCGAAGTCCATGATCTTGCACACCGGCGGATCAGCCTGCGGCTGAATCTCGACCAGGTCCAGACCTTCGTCTTCGGCCATCGACAGCGCTTCGTCACGCGTCAACACACCAATCATTTCTCCGTCGCTGCCGATCACGCGGACGCGCGGCACCCGGATTTCCTGATTCTTGCGGTTCTGTTTGTTGTCAGGGGTACTGATATTGCAATCTCCCAGAGGAATCAAACCGGCCCATCGCGGAGCATCCGCAGGGCCGGGACTTTCTTACACGGACTGTTCTGCCTGCAACCGCTCGATGAAGGCCTGGACGGACATGCTGCCCAGATCTTCGCCAGAGCGCGTACGCACGGCCACGGCGCCATTTTCCTTCTCACGGTCGCCAACCACCAGCAGGTACGGGACCCGCTGCAGCGTATGCTCGCGAATCTTATATCCGATCTTCTCGTTGCGCAAATCGGCGTTCACGCGGAAGCCTTGATCTGCAAGGGTTTTCCGTACTTCGCTGACGTATTCAGCCTGCGCATCGGTGATATTGGCCACCACCACCTGGGTCGGAGCCAGCCAGGCCGGGAACTGGCCGGCATGGTGCTCGATCAGGATGCCCAGGAAACGCTCCATGGAACCGACGATCGCGCGGTGCAGCATGACCGGATGCTTCTTCTGGCTGTTTTCGTCCACATACTCGGCGCCAAGGCGGCCAGGCATCATGAAGTCGACCTGCATCGTGCCCAGCTGCCAGGTACGGCCGATGGCATCCTTGAGGTGGTACTCGATCTTCGGGCCGTAGAAGGCGCCCTCGCCCGGCAGCTCCTGCCATTCCACCCCGCAGCTGGACAGGGCCGAGCGCAATGCGCCCTCCGCCTTGTCCCACGTGCTGTCATCGCCCAGGCGCGATTCGGGGCGCAGCGCGATCTTGACCTGGATCTCCTCGAAGCCGAAGTGCTGGTACACCGCCAGCGCCTGCTGGTGGAACGCGGTCACTTCCGCCTCGACCTGGTCTTCGGTGCAGAACACGTGGCCGTCGTCCTGGGTAAAGCCACGCACGCGCAGGATGCCGTGCAGCGCGCCGGAGGGCTCGTTGCGGTGGCAGGCACCAAACTCACCGTAGCGGATCGGCAGATCGCGGTAGCTGTGCAGCCCCTGGTTGAACACCTGCACGTGGCCCGGGCAGTTCATCGGCTTGAGCGCGTAGGTACGCTTCTCCGACTCGGTGAAGAACATCGCGTCCTGGTAGTTGTCCCAATGGCCGGACTTCTGCCACAGCGACACGTCCAGGATCTGCGGGCAGCGCACTTCGCCGTAGCCGGTATTGCGGTACACCTTGCGCATGTACTGCTCGACCACCTGCCACAGCGCCCAGCCCTTGGGGTGCCAGAACACCAGGCCCGGGGCCTCTTCCTGCAGGTGGAACAGGTCCTGCTGCTTGCCGATGCGGCGGTGATCGCGCATTTCGGCTTCTTCGATGCGCTTGATGTACGCATCGAGCTGCTTCTTGTCGGCCCAGGCGGTGCCGTAGACGCGCTGCAGCTGCTCGTTCTGCGCGTCGCCGCGCCAATAGGCGCCGGAAATGCGGGTCAGCTTGAAGGCCTTCAGGAAGCGCGTGTTGGGCACGTGCGGGCCGCGGCACATGTCCACGTATTCCTGGTGGTAGTACATGCCCATCGCCTGGATCTCCGGCGACATGTCGTCGATCAGGCGCAGCTTGTAGTCTTCGCCACGCGCCTTGAAGATCTCGATGACCTCCGCACGTGGGGTGACCTTCTTGATGACGTCGTAGTCCTGCGCGATCAGCTCGCCCATGCGCTTTTCGATGGCGGCCATGTCCTCGGGCGTGAACGGACGCTCGGAGTAGATGTCGTAGTAGAAGCCTTCGGCGATGACCGGGCCGATCACCATCTTGACGTCCGGGTACAGCTGCTTGACCGCATGACCGACCAGATGGGCGGCGGAGTGGCGGATGATCTCGACGCCCTCCTCGTCCTTGGCGGTGATGATGCGCAGGCTGGCATCGTGGTCGATGACGTCACTGGCATCGACCAGCACGCCATCCACCGAACCGGCGATGGTGGCCTTGGCCAGGCCGGCGCCGATCGACTGGGCGATGTCCATGACACTGACGGGATGTTCGAATTCACGGCGGCTGCCGTCGGGGAGCGTGATCGCGATCATGAGAGTGCTTTGGTCTGGTGGCCCGCAGGGGGCCTGGAGAATCCGGGGGCGAGGCAATAAAAAAAGCGCCACGAAGGCGCCTGCGTCAGGGGCCGTCGGGGGCGTTCAGCGGTGGGCGGTGGTAGTGCTCATGTCACACGCTAGACCGGCGCAGGGCGCGGGCCACCTTGTTGCCTCGATAGAGATGCCCTGATCTTAAACCAATCCGCCGATGAATGCGCCGCTCCGGCGGTGGTCAGGC
>DMZT01000230.1:505-3863 GCA_003484865.1 Stenotrophomonas sp. | reverse complement strand
CACGCTGTACAGCAGAGCAAACACGGGGGCGAATACATTGCCGGTGAACCAGCCCAGGCCAGCCGCCAGCCACATCACCCCCGCCAACACCGCAAACAACAGGACGAACTGCCGGGCATCGAGCGCCCGTGGGGGGCGCAGCCGCAGTTGCGTCCCTGATCCGTCCGGAGCGATGAGCACCTCGATCATGTCGCAACCGCGTTTTTTCCTGCCGCGGGAAACGTCTCGATGGTAGCCCCGCTCTCCAGCGAGTAGCAAGGGTCCATTCACAGTT
The DNA here is from genome assembly GCA_003484865.1 of Stenotrophomonas sp. GTDB lineage: Bacteria > Pseudomonadota > Gammaproteobacteria > Xanthomonadales > Xanthomonadaceae > Stenotrophomonas. The sequence goes on along the minus strand of DMZT01000230.1, from coordinate 3,589 downwards.
TCAGGAATGTTGCAATACAGCATTGCCTGCGGCGGCCGTTTTGACGAAAACAGCACAATAAATGGCAGGCCGGTCGAATCCGCCGAATCCCCCTGTATGAAAGGCGATGCGCCGCATGGGCGCGACCACGAAAAGCCCTTGACTCCCCCAGAAAACGATTAAAATGGTCAAGTTCTCCACGAGCCGACCGGCATGACTGCATCCTCTGTCCTTCCCCCTGCCCCGGCATCGTCCGGCGCCGCCCGCCCGCCGCTGCTGTCCCCCGAGCTGCCGGCCGTTCCCAACGCGTTCCGCCAGGCGATCACCGATGCCTGGCTGAAGGACGAGGCCACCCATGTGCGCGAGCTGCTCGAGCAGGCACGCCTGCCGGCCGCCGAGCAGGCCAAGGTGCAGGCCACTGCTGCCGACCTGGTCAAGCGCGTGCGCGTGCGTGCCCAGGACCAGGGCGCGATCGAAGCCTTCATGCGCCAGTACGATCTGGGCAGCGAAGAAGGCGTGCTGCTGATGTGCGTGGCCGAAGCACTGCTGCGCATTCCGGACCAGGAGACCGCCGACAAGCTGATCCGCGACAAGCTCGGCGATGCCGACTGGAAGAAGCACATGGGCGGCAGCGACTCGGTGCTGGTCAACGCCTCCACCTGGGGCCTGATGCTGACCGGCCGCCTGGTCCAGATCAACGATGCCACCCGCGCCGATGTGCCGGGCGCGTTCAAGCGCCTGATCGGCCGCGTGGGTGAGCCGGTGATCCGCCTGGCCGTGCGCCAGGCGATGAAGATCATGGGCCACCAGTTCGTCATGGGCCGCACCATCGACGAAGCGCTGTCGCGCTCGCACAAGGGCGACAACGCCAGCTACCGCTATTCGTTCGACATGCTCGGCGAAGGTGCGCTGACCATGAAGGACGCCAAGCGTTACCTGGAAGACTACCGTCGCGCGATCCACTCGATCGGCGGCGACCACAAGGCACGCGGCGGCCGTCCCGATGGCGACGTCAATTCGGCACCGGGCATCTCGATCAAGCTCTCCGCGCTGTACCCGCGCTACGAGCACGCCAAGCGCGCACGCGTCATGGCCGACCTGGTGCCGGGCGTGCTGGAACTGGCGCAGCTGGCCAAGTCGTACGGCATCGGCTGCACCGTCGACGCCGAAGAAACCGACCGCCTGGAACTGTCGCTGGACATCATTGAAACCGTGGTCAGCGATGCCTCGCTGGCCGGCTGGGAAGGCTTCGGTGTGGTCGTGCAGTCCTACCAGAAGCGCACCCCGTACACGATCGACTACCTGGCCGACCTGGCCCGTCGCATCGGTCGCCGCCTGCAGGTGCGCCTGGTCAAGGGCGCGTACTGGGATGCGGAGATCAAGCGCGCGCAGATCGACGGCCTGCCGGCCTACCCGGTGTTCACCCGCAAGCAGAACACCGACGTCTCCTACCTGGCCTGCGCCAAGCGTCTGTTCACGCACAGCGATGCGATCTACCCGATGTTCGCCACCCACAACGCGCACACCATCGCGGCGGTGCAGGCGATCGCCAGGGGCGGCCAGTACGAGCACCAGAAGCTGCACGGCATGGGCGATGACCTGTATGCCGAAGTGGTGCCGGCCGACCGTCTGAACGTGCCGTGCCGCGTGTATGCGCCGGTCGGTTCGCATGAAGACCTGCTGCCGTACCTGGTGCGTCGCCTGCTCGAGAACGGCGCCAATTCCAGCTTCGTCAACCGCATCACCGACGAGAACGTGGCCATCGACGACCTGATCCGCGATCCGGTCGAAGTGGTCTCCTCGTTCGCGTCCATCCCGCATCCGAAAATCCCGCTGCCGGTCGATCTGCTGCGCAGCCAGAACCATGACAGGAAGAACTCCATGGGCGTCAATCTCGCCAACGACAACGATCTGCGCGCCCTGGCCGAGCAGCTCAACGCCGCCGTGAAGCCGTGGCACGCCGCGCCGCTGGTGCCGGGTGCCAACCCGACCGGCGCACTGTTGAACGTGACCAACCCGGCCGACACGCGCCAGGTAGTGGGCCAGTGGCAGCCCGCCGACAGCGCCACCGTCGAGAAGGCGCTGGCCAATGCCGTGGCCGCGCAGCCGTCCTGGAACCGCACCCCGGCCGCCAGCCGCGCCGCGATCCTGGAACACGCCGCCGACCAGCTGGAAGCGCGCATGCCCGAGTTCATGGCGCTGTGCGTCAAGGAAGCCGGCAAGAGCCTGCCCGACGGCATCGCCGAAGTGCGCGAAGCGGTCGACTTCCTGCGCTACTACGCCAAGCAGGCGCGCGAGCAGTTCGGCCACGCCGAAAAGCTGCCCAGCCCCACCGGTGAATCCAACGAACTGCAGCTGCATGGCCGCGGCGTGTTCGTCTGCATCAGCCCGTGGAACTTCCCGCTGGCGATCTTCCTGGGCCAGGTCAGCGCCGCGCTCGCCGCCGGCAACAGCGTGATCGCCAAGCCGGCCGAGCAGACCAACCTGATCGGCTACTACGCGGTGAAGCTGCTGCTCGACGCCGGCGTGCCCGAAGGCGTGCTGCAGTTCCTGCCGGGCGACGGCGCGACCGTCGGTGCCGCATTGACCGCCGACCCGCGCGTGGCCGGCGTGGCCTTCACCGGCTCGACCGACACCGCCCGTGCGATCAACCGCGCGATGGCCGCCCGCGATGCCGCCATCGGTGTGCTGATCGCCGAAACCGGCGGCCAGAACGCCTTCATCGCCGACTCCTCGGCGCTGCCGGAACAGCTGGTCAAGGATGCGATCGGTTCGGCCTTCACCTCGGCCGGCCAGCGCTGCTCGGCCGCGCGCGTGCTGTTCGTGCAGGACGACATCGCCGACAAGGTGATGACCATGCTGTCCGGCGCGATGGCCGAACTGAAGGTCGGTGACCCGGGGCTGCTGTCGACCGATGTCGGCCCGGTGATCGATGCCGACGCGCTGCAGATCCTCAAGGACCACGCCGTGCGCATGGAGAAGGAGGCGCGCCTGATCGCCGCTGCCACGCTCAGCGACGAAGCCGCGCACGGTACCTTCTTCGCGCCGCGTGCGTACGAACTGAAGACCCTGGACCAGCTGCACAAGGAAATCTTCGGGCCGGTG
>DMZT01000230.1:0-290 GCA_003484865.1 Stenotrophomonas sp. | reverse complement strand
AAATCTTCGGGCCGGTGCTGCACGTGATCCGCTGGAAGGGCGACCAGCTCGATGCGGTGATCGACCAGATCAACGCCACTGGCTACGGCCTCACCCTGGGCGTGCATTCGCGCATCGATGAAACCGTCGACCGCATTTCCTCGCGCATCAACGTCGGCAACGTGTACGTCAACCGCAACCAGATCGGCGCGGTGGTCGGCGTGCAGCCGTTCGGCGGCCAGGGCCTGTCCGGCACCGGCCCCAAGGCCGGCGGCCCGCACTACCTGCTGCGCTTCGCCACCGAAAAGACC
>DMZT01000304.1 GCA_003484865.1 Stenotrophomonas sp. | reverse complement strand
CCAGCGGCCGGCACTACCCTTTCCTTATGGCAGCGGCGGCAGCAGGCCTGCGCCGAGGCGGTTCCAGGCGTTGATCACCGCGATGCCCATGCTCAGATCGCTGATGCCCTTCTCATCGAAATGCGGGGCCAGTGCGTCGTAGGCCGCATCGGACGGCGCTGCGCTGCTCAGCCGGGTCAGCGCTTCGGCCCAGCCCAGCGCGGCACGCTCGCGCGCATCGAAGAAGCGGCTCTCGTGCCAGGCCGGCAGCGTATCGAGCTTGCGCGGTTCGATCCCCCCCTTGCGCAGGGTGGTGCCGTGCATGTCCATGCAGTAGCCACAGCCATTGATCTGCGAGACCCGCATGAACACCAGCTCCATCAATACAGGATCGATGGAGCTGTCGTGGACGGCCTTGCTGGTGGCCAGCAGGCCCTTGAAGGCCTCAGCGGCCAGACGGGTGTAGGGAACGCGGGGCGAAGCGGACATGTGAGTACTCCATGACGGCCGCAATGGCCGTCTTCATCAGGAGGACGCGCCAGCCTCGCGCGCTGTGACAAGCGCGGTGAGTTTTTCCGGATTGAGCACGCTGAGCACGCGCACGATGCGCTCCCCATCGACCGTGATCATCGTGACCGAGTGCAACTGGTCCCCGGCAAAACGCAGGATCGCCGGCTCGCCGTTGACCTGGCCGAGCTGGGCGGGATGCTGGCCATTGCGACGGGCGATCGCCCAGTACAGCTGCGCGATACGCTCAGCGCCCAGCAGGGGGCGGATCGCCGCGGTCACGCGACCGCCGCCATCGGAGATCATCTCGGCGTTGGCGTCGAGCAGCGAGCGGATCGCCGTCAGGTCGCCCTGCTGCGAGGCGTCCATGAAGCGTGCCAGCAGGTCGCGGTGCTGCGCGGGCGAGACCGCGAAGCGTGGGGCGCCGGTCTGCAGCCGCTGCCGCGCCCGGTGCACCAGTTGCCGGCAGTTGGCGGGGGAGTGCTCCAGGAGCGGGGCGATGTCCGGGTAGTCGTAGTCGAACACGTCCTTGAGCAGGAAGGCAGCACGCTCGTCCGGCGTGAGCTGCTCCAGCAGCGCCAGGAACGCCACGGAAACCTCGTCGGCCAGCGCGTGGCGCTGGGCCGGGTCCTGCAGCGGATCCGGGTCCAGGGTGATCTCCAGCGGCTCGGGCAGCCACGGCCCCACGTAGTCCAGGTGCGCGCTGCGCCGGGCGCGCAGCCGGTCCAGCCCGAGCCGGGTGGTGGCGGTGACCAGCCAGCCCTCCGGATCGCGGATCACGGCGGTGTCGGTGCCCTGCCAGCGCAGCCAGGCGTCCTGGACGGTGTCCTCGGCGTCGCTGCGGCTGCCCAGCAGGCGGTAGGCCAGGGCGAACAGGCGGGGGCGGTGGGTCTGGAAGGTATCGGTCGGGGTCATGCCGGAAGGACGCGGCCGGGCAGACCGCTGTGACAAGGCTGGGCGGCCACTGTGCACCAAACCGGGCCACCGCGAGCGATTCTCAACGCCGCGTGGCGGTCCTTGTTAAAATCGGCGGTTCAACCCCGCCAGCCTCCAGCAAGCGAGCAAGTCGTGACATCGATCAAGCAGGAAGACCTCATCCAGTCCATCGCCGACGCGCTGCAGTACATTTCGTACTACCACCCGGTCGATTACATCAAGAGCCTCAACGCTGCCTACGAGCGCGAAGAGTCGCCGGCCGCGAAGGAGGCGATGGCCCAGATCCTGATCAACTCGCGCATGTGTGCCGAAGGCCACCGGCCGATCTGCCAGGACACCGGCATCGTCACCGTGTTCCTGGAAATCGGCATGAACGTGCGCTGGGACGACGCCACGATGGGCGTGGAGGACATGGCCAACGAAGGCGTGCGCCGCGCCTACAACTATCCGGACAACAAGCTGCGCGCCTCGGTGCTGGCCGATCCGGCCGGCAAGCGCATCAACACCAAGGACAACACCCCGGGCGTGGTCAACGTCAAGGTGGTGCCGGGTGACACCGTCGAGGTGATCGTCGCGGCCAAGGGCGGCGGTTCGGAAGCCAAGTCCAAGTTCGCCATGCTCAACCCGTCCGACTCGATCGTGGACTGGGTGCTCAAGACCGTGCCGACCATGGGCGCCGGCTGGTGTCCGCCGGGCATGCTCGGCATCGGCATCGGCGGCACCGCCGAGAAGGCGATGCTGCTGGCCAAGGAGTCGCTGATGGAGCCGATCGACATCAACGAGCTCAAGGCCCGTGGCGCCTCCAACCGTGCCGAAGAACTGCGCCTGGAACTGTTCGACAAGGTCAACGCGCTGGGCATCGGCGCGCAGGGACTGGGCGGCCTGACCACCGTGCTGGACATCAAGGTCAAGGATTTCCCGACCCACGCGGCCAACCTGCCGGTGGCGATGATCCCGAACTGCGCGGCCACCCGCCATGCGCATTTCACGCTGGATGGCAGCGGCCCGGTGATGCTGGATCCGCCGTCGCTGGAAGACTGGCCGCAGATCACCTATGACGCCTCCAAGGGCACCCGGGTCGATCTGGACACGATCACTCCGGAAGACGTCGCCAGCTGGAAGCCCGGCCAGACCCTGCTGCTCAACGGCAAGCTGCTGACCGGCCGCGACGCCGCGCACAAGCGCATGGTGGAGATGCTGGACAAGGGCGAGCCGCTGCCGGTCGACCTCAAGGGCCGCTTCATCTACTACGTCGGCCCGGTCGATCCGGTGCGCGACGAAGTGGTGGGCCCGGCTGGCCCGACCACCGCGACCCGCATGGACAAGTTCACCCGCCAGGTGCTGGAACAGACCGGCCTGCTGGGCATGGTCGGCAAGGCCGAGCGCGGCCCGGCGGCGATCGAGGCGATCCGTGACAACAAGTCGGCCTACCTGATGGCAGTCGGCGGCTCGGCCTACCTGGTCTCCAAGGCGATCAAGGCGGCCAAGGTGGTCGGCTTCGCGGATCTGGGCATGGAAGCGATCTACGAGTTCACCGTGCAGGACATGCCGGTGACCGTGGCGGTGGATTCCACCGGCGAGTCCGTGCACCAGACCGGCCCGCGCGAGTGGCAGGCCCGCATCGGCAAGATTCCGGTCGTCGTCGCCTGAGGCTTCCCGTCGCGATAACGCTGCACACGAAAACGGCGCCCCAGGGCGCCGTTTTTGGTGGCTGAGGCGGGCAGAGATCGGAAGAGCG
>DMZT01000436.1:534-4715 GCA_003484865.1 Stenotrophomonas sp. | reverse complement strand
GGAGTGATCAAAAAGTGTCCCTTGCCAAATAACCGTGGAAAACAGGCCACTCCCATCAACCCGCCGGCTATTCGTCACACTTTTTTAATGAATCCGTTCATAAACAGCTGCCGCCCGGCCATGGGGGTCATGGCCGTGGCGCCCCCTCAGACGAACATGCCGCCCGAGGCTTCCACGCGCTGCGCAGTGATCCACGCGGTCTGCGGCGACAGCAGCGCTACCGCCACCGGGCCGATGTCATCGGGTTTGCCGGGGCGGCCCATCGCGGTGACCGAGGACACCATCGCATTGACCTGCGCATCGTCGCGCACGCGCCCACCGCCGAAGTCGGTTTCGATCGCACCCGGGGCGAGTGTGTTGGCACTGATGCCACGTGCGCCCAGTTCCTTGGCCAGGTAGCGGGTGAATACCTCGATGCCGCCCTTCATCATCGCGTAGGCCGAGCTGCCCGGCAGCGAGAAACGCGCCAGCCCGCTGGACACGTTGAGAATGCGGCCGCCATCGGCGATCAGCGGCAACAACGCCTGGGTCAGGAAGTACGGGCCCTTGAGGTGCACGGCGACCAGCGCGTCGAACTGCTCGACCGTGGTGTCGGCGATCATTGCGTGCAGGCCTTCGCCGGCGTTGTTGAGCAGGCCCTGCAGCTGGGTTTCCCCCCATCCCTCCAGCACGCGGCGGACCTGGCTGGCGAATGCGGGGAAGCCGGCGCTATCGGCCATGTCCAACGGAATCGCGGCGGCGCGGCGGCCCAGTGCTTCGATCTTGGCGACCACGTCCTGCGCGGCATCGGCCTGGCTGCGGTAGGTGAGGACGATGTCGGCGCCATCGGCGGCCAACGCGAGGGCGGCGTTGCGGCCGAGGCCACGGCTGCCGCCGGTGATCAGGACGACTCGGGTTGCGTTGCTCATGTCAGTGCACCTGCTTGGGGAGTGGCGCCAGCGTATTGATATTGCCGTGCGGCATAAATCAGTGGATGCTGATTTGACTGTCCAGACATTGCGAACAATCCATGGATCGCCTCGATCACCTGCGCTGCTTCCTGCGCGTCGCCGAACTGGGCTCGTTCACCGGGGCGGCCGACAGCCTCGGTTTGCCCAAGGCCAGTGTCTCCCTCGCCGTTCAGCGCCTGGAAGCAGAGGTGGGTGTGCAGTTGCTCCACCGCACCACGCGCCGTGTGCAGCTGACCGCCGATGGCGCCCAGTTCCAGACCCGCGCGCACGATCTGCTGCACGACATGGACGACCTGCAGGGCATGTTCCGGGTGGACACCAGTCAGTTGAAGGGCCGCCTGCGGGTGGATATGTCCAGCGGACTGGCCCGCCAGCTGGTGATCCCGCAGTTGCCGGACTTCCTGGCCCAGCACCCCGGGGTGGAAATCGAACTGAGCGGTACCGACCGCCGGGTGGATCTGATCCGCGAGGGCTTCGACTGCGTGCTGCGGGTCGGGCCGCTGGATGACAACACCCTGGTCGCCCGCCCACTCGGGCAGCTACGGATCATCAACTGCGCCAGTCCCGCGTATCTGGCGGCCCGCGGTACGCCCGCCACGCTGGACGATCTCGCCAGCCACGCCCTGGTCCACTACGTCGGCACGCTGGGCCAGCGCTCACCGGGGTTTGAGTATCACGACGGCGAGGCCTATCGCAGCCTGCCGATGGGCGGGGCGGTGACCGTCAACAGCGGGGATGGGTATACCGCTGCGGCGCTGGCCGGGCTGGGCATCATCCAGGTGCCGCTGCTCGGCGCGCGCCCGGCGCTGACCGCAGGAACGCTGGTGGAGATACTTCCCGGGCTGCAGGCTGAGCCGATGCCGGTGACGCTGCTCTATGCCCAGCGCCGCCACCTGCCGCGTCGCGTCGCCGCCTTCATGGACTGGGCGGCAGCGGTGATCCGGCCGGAACTGCTCCCTGCCCTGTGACGCAACAGCGCGGGCGCAGCGCAAAGGCGCACATTAACGCACCTTCATGCAGATTACCGCACACAATCGCGCCGATTCTGGTAAAGTCTCCGGCCAATACAAGCAGCACCACGCACGGATGCGCAAGATCAGGCATGTCAGCATGGTGCTACCCGCCCTGACCGAGGTTACCCATGACCACCCAGGACGCCCTGCCGGGCGAACGCCAACAGACCATCCTGCGCCTGCTGCGCGACCACGGCCGCGTCATGTCCGCGCAGCTGGCCATCGAGCTGCAGGTCTCGGAAGACTCGATCCGCCGCGACCTGCGCGAGCTGGCTGCGCAGGGTCTGTGCCGCAAGGTGCATGGCGGCGCACTGCCGGCGGCCCCGGCGTTCCCGGCGTTGGCCGAGCGCCACGAAAAGGACCATGACCGCAAGCGCGCGTTGGCGCGGATCGCGGCGGCCCAGGTCCTGCCCGGGGAGCTGGTCTTCCTGGACGCCGGCTCGACCAATACCGTGATCGCCAGCTGCCTGCCCGAGCACCAGGGCCTGCGGGTGGTCACCAACGCGCCGGATATCGCGTTGGCCTTGATGGTGCGTCCGGGCATCGAGGTCAGCCTGGTCGGCGGCCGCATGGACCCGCGCATCGGCGCGACGGTGGGCGCGCAGACACTGGAAGCGATCCGTGCGCTGCGCGTGGACGTGTGCTTCGTCGGCACCTGCGCGGTGGATGCCGAGGCTGGCATCTGGGCGGTGGATGGCGAGGAAGCAACGCTCAAGCGCGCCCTGCTTGCCGCCAGCAGCCGCTGCGTGGTGGTCGCCACCAATGACAAGCTCGGTGCACAAGCCTCACACCGCATCGGCGATGTGGACCAGATCGATCTGCTGGTTGTCGAAGCCGATGCCCCGCCCGCCCAGGTGGTGGCGTTCGAGCGTCGCGGTGTCGCCCTCCAGCGCGCTGCGCAGCACTGAGGCCCGAATTCCATGTCGACGCTTTCCGCTCCTTCGTCCCTGCTTGCCCGCAGCCAGCAGCACGCCACCCGCGCAGCCTTCTTCCTGCCCGGCTTCGCCACCGCAGCCTGGGCGCCGCTGGTCCCGTTCGCCAAGAACCGCACCGCCCTGGATGAAGGGTCGCTCGGCCTGGTGCTGCTGTGCCTGGGTGCCGGTTCGCTGCTGGCGATGCCGATCGCAGGCATGCTCGCTGCGCGCCACGGCTGCCGCGCGGTCATGATCGCCACGCTGGTGATGGTGATCGCCACCCTGCCCCTGCTCGCCGTCGCCCCTTCGCCGCTGACCCTGGGCATTGTGTTGTTCGTGTTCGGCGCCGGCGTGGGTGCCTGCGACTGCGTGATGAACATGCAGGCGATCATGGTCGAGCGCGACAGCGGCCGGCCGATGATGTCCGGCTTCCATGCCTTCTACAGCATCGGCGGCGCGGTCGGTGCCGGTGCGATGACCGCTCTGCTGGCGTTCCACCTGCCGCCGTGGCTGGTGTGCCTGCTGGCCTCGGCGGTGATGGCCGCCCTGCTGGCACTCTCGCTGCCGTACTGGCGGACCGACAAGGCACCCAGCGATGCGCCGATGTTCGCGGTGCCGCATGGGGTGGTGCTGGCGATCGGCGTGCTGTGTTTCGTGGCGTTCCTGGCCGAAGGCTCGGTGCTGGACTGGAGCGCGGTGTTCCTGCATGAAGTGCAGCACGTTGATCCCTCCCGCGCCGGCCTCGGCTATCTGGCCTTTGCCATCGCGATGACCATCACCCGGCTCGTCGGCGATGGCGTGGTGGCCAAGCTCGGCCGCCATCGTTCGATCCTGATCGGCAGCCTGGTGGCGGCATCCGGCTTCGCCCTGGCAACGTTCGCCACCTGGATGCCACTGGCACTGTGCGGGTATGCGCTGGTCGGCCTGGGCTGCGCGAACATCGTTCCGGCGCTGTTCTCGATGGCCGGCAACCAGAAGGTCATGCCGGAGAGCCTGGCCATCCCGGCAATCACCACGCTCGGCTATGCCGGTGTGTTGGCCGGCCCGGCGCTGATCGGCTTCGTCGCGCAGGCCAGCAGCCTGGTGTTCGCGTTCAGCGCGGTGGCAGTGACGCTGGTACTGGTCGGGCTGTGCGCGCGGTGGGTGCGCGCCTGAGGCCGCCCAGGCCGCTCAGACGCTAGCGCCCGTAGCGCGCGAGGATCACCAGCGCCAGCAGCGCGATGGCGCTCAGTACCAGCACCAGCAGGAAGACCATGCGATAGCGCGCGGCCTTGCCCTGTTCGCGGCGCAGGCGCTGGCGGTAG
>DMZT01000436.1:0-373 GCA_003484865.1 Stenotrophomonas sp. | reverse complement strand
GGCGCTGGCGGTAGGCCGGGTCACGCAGATAACGGATGGGGCTGATCCTGAACAGCGGCGCCAACAGCAGATCGATCACCTCGAGCATCCCTGTCTCCTTGGGCGCCCGGGCCAACGGCGCTGCGCCAGCGTTGCACGCGGCAAGGCCCCGGGCAACCCCGCTCAGCCTCGCCGCACACGCGCAACCTGCCCCTGCCCGCTCCGGACCGCCGTACGCATGCACACCCTTCCCGCACGCCGCTCCCTCAACAACGGCGTGGCGGCCGCTGGCGTTACCATCGGGTGACTGCTGACCGGATGCGCACCATGACGGACCTTTCCTTCGATCCCCGGCCGCGCCGCGCGGCCTTCCGTGCGCTGCACGAGGAAGGCT
>DMZT01000433.1:4633-5069 GCA_003484865.1 Stenotrophomonas sp. | reverse complement strand
CGCCCCTGCCAAGGACGGCGCACAGACCCTGCAGACCGTGCAGGTTACCGCCAACCAGCTCGGCACCGTGACCGAAGGCAGTGATTCCTATACGCCCGGCACGATCGCCACGGCCACCCGCCTGGTGCTCAGCCCGCGCCAGACCCCGCAGTCGATCAGCGTGATCACGCGGCAGGAAATGAACGACTTCGGCCTCAACGGCATCGATGACGTCATGAAGGTCACGCCGGGTGTGAGTATCGTCACCTACGACAGCGAGCGCACCGAGTACTACGCGCGCGGCTTCGCGGTACAGAACTTCCAGTACGACGGCATCCCGATGGCGCGCGATTCGGCGTACTCGGCCGGCAACACGCTCAGCGACATGGCCATCTACGATCGCGTGGAAGTGCTCAAGGGCGCCACCGGCCTGCTGACCGGCATGGGCGACCCGGGC
>DMZT01000433.1:846-4492 GCA_003484865.1 Stenotrophomonas sp. | reverse complement strand
CCCGGGCGCGACCATCAACCTGGTGCGCAAGAAACCCACCCGGGAGCTGGCCGGCAGTGCCACGCTGGGCGTCGGTTCGTGGGACAGCTACCGCGCCGAAGTCGATGTCGGCGGGCCGCTGACTGAGAGTGGCCGCGTGCGCGGCCGCGTGGTCGGCGCCTACCAGGACAAGCATTCCAATGTCGACCACTACCAGCGCAGCAATGAGGTGTTCTACGGCATCCTGGAAGCCGACCTCGGCGAGAGCACGCTGCTGACCGTCGGTGCCGATTACCAGGACAGCGATCCGGAAGGCTCCAGCTGGGGCGGTATTCCCCTGCTGGACAGTGCAGGCAACTTCAACGACATGCCGCGCTCGTTCAACAACGGCGCGCGCTGGAGCCGCTGGGGCCAGTACGCCCGTACCGGCTTCGCGACGCTGGAGCACACCTTCGGCAATGACTGGGTCGCCAAGCTGCAGCTCAATCACCAGGTCAACGGCTATGACGCCTCGCTGGGCGCGGCGGCCGGTGGCAATCCGGATCCGGTCACCGGTGAAGGCGTGAGCATGTGGCTGGGCCAGTACATCGGCAAGACCACCAGCAACGCGGCCGATCTGTACGTCAGCGGCAAGTTCGAGTGGTTCGGCCGCCAGCACGAGCTGGTGGTCGGTGGCAGCGTGTCGCGCAAGCGCTGGGTCAACAATGGGTACTCGCCGCAGCCGGGCTATGTCAGCAGCGTTGCCGACTACTACGCCTGGACCGGCGATGTGCCCGAGCCGGACTGGCAGTGGGGCTACGGTGACAACCAGGTCACCCGCGAAAGCGGTGCCTATGTGGTGGGCCGTTTCGACCTGGCCGATCCGCTCAAGCTGATCGTCGGCAGCCGCATCGCCAACTACAAATCGCCGGATACCGACGAGAGCGGTGTGGTCGTGCCGTACGCCGGCCTGGTGTACGACCTCAACCGCAACTTCTCCGTCTTCGCCAGCTACAGCACCATCTTCAAGCCGCAGGGCAACCAGGACGAACAGGGCCGGGTGCTGGATCCGCTGGAAGGGCGCAGCTACGAAGCGGGCCTGAAGGCGGAGTTCTACGACGGTCGCCTCAACGCCAGTGCGGCGGTGTTCCAGCTGGAGCAGGACAACTACGCACAGCCGACCGGCGGCAGGACGCCGAGTGGCGGGATCGCCTATGAAGGCCTGATGGGGGTGCGCACCAAGGGTTACGAGCTGGAGGTATCGGGTCAGCTGGCGCCGGGCTGGCAGGTCCAGGGCGGCTACGCGCACAAGATCGCGCGCCAGCAGTCCACCAAGGTCTCCACGCTGGAGCCGGAAGATCAGTTCAGCGTGCACACCAGTTACCGCCTCACCGGTGTGGCTGACGGCTGGAGCGTTGGCGGGGGCGCGCGCTGGCAGGGGAGCACGTTCGGCACCATCACCAACCCGGCCACCGGCGGTAGCCAGCTCCACCGCACCGAGCCCTACTGGCTGCTCGATGCCATGGCGCGTTACCAGTTCAACGACCAGCTCTCGGCAACGCTCAACGTCAACAACCTGCTGGACAAGCACTACTACACGATCTTCAGCTGGTACAGCACCTACACCTGGGGCGAGCCGCGCAACGTGCGGCTGACGCTGAACTACCGATTCTGATCCACGCAACGCACGACACCCCGGGCAACCGGGGTGTCTGCGTTTGAAGCCGGCCGGTTACAGCGCCAGCTCGAACACGATGACTTCCGCGTCGTTGGCGTTTTCCAGCGTCAGCTGCGCCTCGTCATTGACCTGCAGCGCATCGCCGGTCGCCAAGGTGATGCCGTTGACCTGCAGCTGCCCGCGGGCCACCTGTACATAGGCGCCGCGGCGCGGAGCCAGCGGCAGGTGGACGCGGTCGTCACCGTCCAGGATCGTGGCGTAGATGTTCGCGTCCTGGTGGATCAGCAGCGAGCCGTCACGGCCATCGCGCGAGGCGATCAGGCGCAGCTGGCCGCGCTTGGTTTCCGGCGCGAAATGCGTTTCCTGGTAGCTCGGGGTGATGTTCTCCTGATCGGGGAACAGCCAGATCTGCAGGAAGTGCACCGCCTCGTCGGCCGAGTGGTTGAACTCGCTGTGGCTGACGCCGCTGCCGGCGCTCATGCGCTGCACATCGCCGTAGCGCAGCACCGAACCGGTGCCCATCGAATCCTTGTGCTCCAGCGCACCGCCGAGCACGTAGGAGATGATCTCCATGTTGGCGTGGCTGTGCGTGCCGAAGCCCTGGCCGCCCTGCACGCGGTCTTCGTTGATCACGCGCAGCGGTCCGAAGCTGGTATAGCGCGGGTCGTAATAATTGGCGAAGGAGAAGGTGTGCATGGAGTTCAGCCAGCCATGATCGGCCTTGCCACGGGTGTTGCTCTTGCGGATCTGCAGCATGGGAATCTCCTGGGTGTTCGATGGTTTCGATGGCGGTCCGGGGCGTTCACTGTCGTCCCCTTTCCTGTTGCGGCCAGTATCCGCTTGCGCCGCCCGCTTGAAAAACGGATAGTTTTGCAAGCCATCATCGAAAAATTCGAATGCTCAAGCTCAGCCTCGACGCCCTGCAGATCCTGGATGCCATCGACCGCCGCGGCTCGTTCGCTGCGGCCGGCAAGGCCCTGCACAAGGTGCCCTCGACCATCTCCTACACGGTCTCCAAACTGGAAGAGGACCTGGGCGTGCAGCTGTTCGATCGGGTGGGCCCGCGCGCGCACCTGACCCCGGCCGGGGAGGCGTTGCTGGAGGAGGGCCGCCATCTGCTGCGGGCGGCGCGGGAGCTGGAGATGCGGGTGCGGCGGGTAGCCTCCGGCTGGGAGGCCGAGCTGACCGTGGCGGTCGACTCGATGTTCGTGCCGGCGTTGCTGGCCGAGGACGTGCGCGCGTTCACTGCGGTGGCCGAACAGACCCGGATGCGGCTGATCAGTGAATCGCTGTCGGGCACCTGGGAGGCGCTGCTGGACCGGCGTGCGGACCTGCTGGTCGGCGCGGCGGGCGAGGGCCCCAGCGGCGGGGGCTATGTGGTCGAGCCGATGGGCGTGGTGCGTTTCGTGTTCGCGGTGGCGCCCTCGCATCCGCTGGCGGCCGCGTCCGAGCCGCTGGGCCGTGAGTCGTTGGCCGCCCACTGTGCGATCGCCGTGGCCGATTCGGCGCGGCGGCTGCTGCCGCGCACGGTCGGGCTGCTGATGGGGCAGGAGACCGTGACCGTGCCGGACATGGTCAGCAAGTTCCGCCTGCAATGTGCCGGGCTCGGTTTCGGTTTCCTGCCCGAGCCGTACGTACAGCGGGCGGTGGCGCAGGGCCGACTGGTGATCAGGCAGGTTGAGGAGCCCAAGCCGGACGAGACGTTCTGGCTGGCCTGGCGCACTGGCGAGGAGGGGGCCGCGCTGAAATGGTGGCGCGAGCGCATGCAGCGCCCGGAGGTGCTGGATGGCTGGTGGCCCACCATGGAAGGCTGGCTGGGCTGATCGCAGGCCGGGCAGGGGCCTGCGGCGATGCCGCTGCCCGTCCGTTCAAGCTGAATGTTGGCTTGGCTGTCATCGGATGGTCATCTGGATGCGATAGAGCGGCGCTGACGTGATCGGTACCCTGCGCGACTCGTCTGGTTTTTCCGATTCTGCCCATGAAGCGCTTGCTGCTGTTGCTGCTGGCCGG
>DMZT01000433.1:0-663 GCA_003484865.1 Stenotrophomonas sp. | reverse complement strand
CTGCTGTTGCTGCTGGCCGGGGCTGGCCTGTGGCTGGCTGCCTGCTCCTCCTTGACCTCCACCGCCGCCTCGACCTCGTTGAGTGATCGGCTGATCGCGCCCGGCGGCGTATCCACGCTGCTGGACATGCCGCGCATCGCCGAAGCGGTTGAGAGTGTGCCCAACCGGCACGGTCTCGTGACCGGCCGCGCCGGCGTGCCGATCTTCTGGCGTGCGTTCGACCCGGGTCAGTACGGGCTGCATTACCAGTACCTGCCCCAGCACCATGACAACGGCGAGCCGCTGCGTACCGGCATGGCGCTGGACCTGCCGCACCCGTTCCAGCCGAAGGCACCGCGCGGCACGGTGGTGCTGCTGCACGGCTGGATGATGAACGGTGATGCGATGCTGCCGTGGTCGCTGCAGTTGGCGCAGTCAGGCTATCGCGTGGTCACCATCGACCTGCGCAATCATGGGCATTCCGGCGCCGGCCCGTCCGGTTACGGGACGTTCGAATCGGATGATGTGGTCGATGTCATCGCTGCGCTGAAGGCACGCGGGGAGGTGGTCGGGCCGCTGTATCTGTTCGGCGTTTCCTACGGCGCCGCCACCGCGCTGTTCACCGCCGACAAGCTCGGCGACCAGGTCACCGGCGTGGTGGCGATGGAATCCTTCGCCAATGCC
>DMZT01000452.1:683-3360 GCA_003484865.1 Stenotrophomonas sp. | reverse complement strand
AGCGGCCGGCACTACCGGGTCGATTACGCCTCGAAGGCAGGCAGCTTCTTCTTCACCGCCACGTTCTTCAGCGTCACGTATTTCGGCAGCCCATCGGACCCGTACGGCAACGGGGCTTCCCCCTTGATCAGCGGGGCGAGATAGGCGCGGGCCTTGTCGGTGATGCCGAAGCCATCGCGGCGGATGAAGCCGGCCGGCATCTTCTTCTCGTGGTTGGCCACCTTGTGCAGCGGGGCCGCTTCAATCTTCCAGCGGTAAGGCGTGTCGCTGGTGCGCACGATCACCGGCATCACCGCGTTCTGGCCCTTCAGCGCGAACTGCACCGCCGCCTTGCCCACCGCCTGTGCCTGCTCCCAGTCGGTCTTGGAGGCCAGATGGCGTGCCGAGCGCTGCAGGTAGTCGGGCAGGGTCCAGTGGACCTTGTAGCCCAGCCCATCCTTGACCCGCGCGGCCAGCTGCGAAGCCACGCCACCGAGCTGGGTGTGCCCGAACGAATCGGTGCCGCCGCCCGCATCGGCGACGAAGCGACCGTCGGCGGTCTGGATGCCTTCGGAGGCGACCACTACGCAGTAGCCCACGCGCTCGACCACCTGTTTCACTTTGGCCAGGAACGCCGCTTCGTCATACGCGCGCTCGGGCAGCAGGATGATGTGCGGGGCGTCATCGGCGCCCTGGCCGGCCAGGCCCGCAGCCGCCGCGAGCCAGCCGGCGTGGCGGCCCATCGCCTCGTAGACGAATACCTTGGTCGAGGTCTCGGCCATCGCGGCCACATCCAGCGCTGCTTCGCGTACGGAGACGGCGGTGTACTTGGCGGCCGAGCCGAAGCCCGGGCAGGTATCGGTCACGGCCAGATCGTTGTCGATGGTCTTGGGCACGCCGATGCAGGTCAGGTCGTAGTCGAAGGCCTTGGCCAGCTGGGAGACCTTCCAGGCGGTATCGGCCGAATCGTTGCCGCCGTTGTAGAGGAACCAGCGCACGTCATGGGCGCGCAGCACCTCGAGCAGGCGCGCGTACTTATCGCGGTCGGCCTCCAGCGATTTGAGCTTGTAGCGGCACGAGCCAAACGCGCCGCCGGGGGTATGGGCGAGGGCGGCGATGGCGGCGGCGGTCTCCTTCGAGGTATCGATCAGGTCCTCGCGGAGCGCGCCGAGAATGCCGTTGCGCGCGGCCAAGACCTTGATTCCTTTGGCCCTTGCGGTGCTGATGACCGCCGAGGCGGTGGCATTGATGACGGCGGTGACGCCGCCTGACTGGGCGTAGAGCAGGGTACCGTTGGACATGATGCGACCTTGGTCTGGGGGAAGGACATTGCAGAGACATTACCGGTATGGGGTAAAGTGCGCGTATTGCGGTGCAGCGTGATTGTGGACAATCCCGGGGCGCGCGCCCTTCCATTTTCTTACCAAGTTGGAGTCAGGTTGATGCGATTGGTTCTGTTGGGACCGCCCGGTTCGGGCAAGGGGACGCAGGCGACGCGCCTGAAGGAACATCTCTCGATTGCGCACATTTCCACCGGTGATCTGCTGCGCGCTGAAGTCGCCGCCGGCACCGAGCTGGGCAAGCAGGCCAAGGCTGTGATGGATGCCGGCAACCTGGTGTCCGATGACATCCTGCTGGGCATGCTCGAGTCGCGCCTGGGCCAGGACGATGTGGCCAAGGGCTTCATCCTCGACGGTTACCCGCGCAACGTGGCCCAGGCCAACGCGCTGGACAGCCTGCTGGCCAAGATCGGCCAGCCGCTGGATGCCGTGGTGCAGCTGGACGTGCCGACCGAACTGCTGGTCGAGCGCATCGCCGGCCGCGCCGCCGAACAGGGCCGCGCCGATGACAATCCCGAATCGGTGCGCCAGCGCCTGCAGGTCTACAACGACCAGACCGCGCCGGTGGTGGATTTCTACGCTGGCCGCGGCACCCTCGCGCGCGTTGATGGCGTGGGCGAACTGAACGACGTGGAAGCGCGCATCCGCGCCGCGATCCAGGCCTGATGCGGGTCGGTGCCGCTACGGCGGCACCGCGCCGGCTGTACGTTTGCCGGCGCCGCAAACACACACGCCCGGCCCCCGAAGGGACCAGGCGTGTGGTTTGAAGGTGCCAGCGAGCGGGCTTGCTCAGAGCCCCGCAGCATGAGCCCCCCTGGGGATGGCCTCTTGGGGAGTAGGACCAATGGGGTACTGCGGCTGGCCAATAGAATTGTGTCCGTCTTCACAGTATGGCGCTATCGGGAATTCCCCGACACCGCGCTGGATTTTTCTGATAGTCGACTAGGAGTTGTCTGACGGCGATCTCCATCGACGGTGGCGATCGGCGACAATCGTACGCATGAGCACGATCCACATTCTTGGCATTGCAGGCACTTTCATGGGCGGCGTGGCCGCACTGGCGCGCGAGAAGGGCCATACGGTCCGCGGCAGCGATCAGGCGATCTACCCCCCGATGTCCACCCAGCTCGAACGGCTGGGCATCGCCCTGGATCCGGGCTACCGCGCCGACAGCGTGGCGCCGGACTGCGACGAGGTGGTGATCGGCAATGCGCTGTCGCGTGGCAACCCCGCCGTGGAAGCGGTGCTGGATGCAGGCCAACGCTACATCTCCGGCGCCCAGTGGCTGTCCGAGCAGGTGCTGCCGGGCCGCGATACCCTGGCGGTCGCCGGCACCCACGGCAAGACCACCACCACCA
>DMZT01000452.1:0-525 GCA_003484865.1 Stenotrophomonas sp. | reverse complement strand
TGAACCCGGCTTCCTGATCGGTGGCGTGGCCGAGGATTTCGGCGTCTCCGCGCGTGTGGGCAGCGGCCGTGAGTTCGTGGTCGAGGCCGATGAGTACGACACCGCGTTCTTCGACAAGCGCAGCAAGTTCGTGCACTACCGGCCGCTGGTGGCGATCCTCAACAACCTCGAATACGACCACGCCGATATCTTCCCGGACGTGGCCGCGATCCAGCGCCAGTTCCACCACCTGATCCGCACCGTGCCCGCGCGTGGGCGCCTGATCGTCAACGGCGAAGATGCCTATCTCGCCGACGTGCTGGCGATGGGCTGCTGGACCCCGGTGGAGCGCTTCGGTTTCGATCCTTCGCTGGAATGGCATGCCGAGCTGGTGGAGGCCGACGGCAGTGTGTTCGTCGTGCACCATCGCGGCGAGCGGGTCGGTGAGGTGCGCTGGTCGCTGCTCGGCCGCCACAATGTCCTCAACGGGCTGGCCGCCCTGGTTGCCGCGCATGCGGTCGGCGTCGAGCTGGCCACCGTGATCCC
>DMZT01000049.1 GCA_003484865.1 Stenotrophomonas sp. | reverse complement strand
GACATGATCAGGTTGAGGTAGCGCGTCATCGCCTTTTCGGAATCGATCAGGCCCTCGTCCATGTTGACGTCGAGAATCTGCGCGCCGTTGGCGACCTGCTGGCGCGCCACTTCCACCGCTTCCTCGTAGCGCTCTTCCTTGACCAGCTTGCGGAACTGCGCGCTGCCGGTGACGTTGGTGCGCTCACCGATGTTGACGAACAGCAGGTCCGGGGTGATGACCAGCGGCTCGAGACCGGACAGGCGGGTGTGGCGGGAAGACGTCATGGGCAGGCGGGCACGGGCTGGCGGAGGAAGGTCAACGACAACGGGAGCGTGGGGCGGATGCGGTCATGCCGCGTCTTCCAGCGGTGGTGCGGGCAGGCGGCGCGGCGGCAGATCCGCCACCGCTTCGGCGATGGCACGGATGTGTGCCGGGGTGGTGCCGCAGCAGCCGCCCACCAGGTTGAGCAGACCGGCGCTGGCGAATTCGCGCAGCGTGGTGGCCATTTCTTCCGGGGTTTCGTCGTACTCACCGAACGCATTGGGCAGGCCGGCATTGGGATGCGCGCTGACCAGGCACTCGGCCACCGTGGACAAGGTCTCCACGTGGGGGCGCATGTCGCTGGCGCCGAGCGCGCAGTTCAGCCCGATCGACAGCGGCCGGCCGTGCGCGACCGAGGCGTAGAACGCCTCGGCCGTCTGCCCGGACAGGGTGCGCCCGGAGGCATCGGTGATGGTGCCGGAGATCATCACCGGCAGCCGCCCGCCGCGGGCATCGAACACTTCTTCGATGGCGAACAGCGCGGCTTTGGCGTTGAGCGTATCGAAGATGGTTTCCACCATCAGGGTGTCGGCACCGCCGTCGATCAGCCCATCGATGGCCTCGCGGTAGGTCTCGCGCAGCGCATCGAAGCTGGTATTGCGGAAACCCGGATCGTTCACGTCCGGGCTGATCGACGCGGTGCGGCTGGTCGGGCCGAGCACCCCGATCACGAAGCGCGGCTTGCCCGGCGTGGTCGCCGCGACCGCATCGCAGCAGGCGCGCGCTACTGCGGCACCGGCTTTGTTGAGCTCGTAGACCAGGTGTTCAAGGTGATAGTCGGCCTGGCTGACCGAGGTCGCGTTGAACGTATTGGTCTCGACCAGATCGGCGCCGGCTTCCAGGTACGCGGTATGGATGCCGCCGATCACCTCCGGGCGGGTCAACAACAGCAGGTCGTTGTTGCCCTTGAGGTCATGTCCCTGCGGCGTGTCGCCGGGCGCGGCATGGTCGCAGCCGGGCCCGTGCTGGTGGTCGTAACCGCCGGCGAAGCGCGCGCCGCGGTAATCGTCCTCTTCCAGCCCATGCCGCTGGATCATCGTGCCCATGGCGCCATCGATGATCAGGATGCGCTGGGCCAGCGCCGTTTCCAGCGCGTGCACGCGGTCGGGGTGGAGCCAGGGCAGGGATGGCATGGGCAGACCTCAGGGCTTGCTGGCGATCAGCGAAATGACTTCGAAATGCGGCGGGCGCTTCTCGCGGGTCACGGTTTCCAGGCTGGAGACGACCAGGCCGGCCTTCTCCACGAACTTGCGCAGTTCCTTGTCGCTGAAGCCGAGGTTGACGTGGCCATAGGCATCCACGGCCGCACGGTGCTCGTGACGGGCCAGGCTGCACAGCAGCAGGCGACCGCCCGGGCGCAGCACGCGCGCACCCTCGGCGACGGCCTGGGCCGGCTTGGCCGCATAGGTCAGTGCGTGCATCAGCACCACCAGGTCGAAGCTCTGGTCGGGGAAGGGCAGGGCATGCATATCGCCTTCGCGCACTTCCACGTTGGCCAGCCGGCGCAGGCGCTCGCTGGCAGCGGCGACCACGCGCGCGCTGGTGTCGATACAGATGTAGCGCTTGGCGTGCGGCGCCACAAGCTCGGCCAGCACGCCGTCACCGGAGGCGATATCGAGCACGTCACCGGTTTCCAGCAACGGCAGGGCGGTGCGTGCCAGCGCTTCCCAGGTGCGGCCCGGGGAATAATGGCGTTCCATGTCGCCGGCGACGCTGTCGGCCCAGTTCTGGTCCGCCGCACGGCTGGCCATGACGGCAGCAACGCGTTCAGCATCCTGGCGCAGCAGCGGGTCGTCGCTGCCGGTGCTCAGGGCATGCCACAATGCGCGCTGCGCCGGATCCAGCGCGGCGTCATCGAAGCGGTAATACGCCGAGACGCCGGAGCGACGGTCGCGGACCAGGCCGGCTTCCTTGAGTCGGGCCAGGTGGGTGGACACCCGCGGCTGCGCCAGCGTGGTGATGGCCGACAGCTCGGCCACGGTGAGTTCTTCCTGTTCCAGCAGCGCCAGCAGGCGCACCCGGGTGGCGTCGGCAAACACTTTCAGCCGGACGGACCAGTCCTCGAGATCCATAAATATCTACCTATCGCGATATAGAGATATTTTCGTCCTTTGGCGGCGGTGCGGTCAAGTCAGGCGTGCTTTCCCCGCCCCCCGGTACAATCGCCCGACCGGGCCGCGCGCACTGTGGCCCTTATCACTCTGTACCCGGGAGGGTGTTGTGGATTTCAGCTTTACCGAAGAGCAGTTGATGCTGCAGGACGTTGCGCGCCGAATCGCGCAGGAAAAAATCGCGCCCAGCGCCGAACACCACGACCGCACCGGCGAGTTCCCGCTGGAGAACATCCGCCTGCTGGGCGAGAACGGTCTGATGGGCATTGAAGTGCCCGAAGCCTACGGCGGTGCGGGCATGGACCCGATCGCCTACGTCCTGGCGATGGTGGAGGTCGCCGCCGGAGACGCTGCGCATTCAACGATCATGTCGGTCAACAACTCGCTGTTCTGCAACGGCATCCTGACCCACGGCAGCGAAGCGCAGAAGCAGAAGTATGTGCGCGCCATCGCCGAGGGCGAGGCCATCGGCGCGTTCGCGCTGACCGAGCCGCAGTCCGGGTCAGATGCGACGGCCATGCGGTGCCGCGCGGTCAAGCAGGCCGACGGCACCTACGTGATCAACGGCAAGAAGAGCTGGATCACCTCCGGCCCGGTGGCCAAGTACATCGTGCTGTTTGCGATGACCGATCCGGAACAGGGCGCGCGTGGCATCACCGCCTTCATGATCGACACCGACAAGGCCGGCTTCCATCGCGGCAAGACCGAGCCGAAGCTGGGCATCCGTGCCTCGGCCACCTGCGAAATCGAGTTCCAGGATTACGTGGCGGACGCCGATGACGTGCTGGGCAAGGAAGGCGAGGGCTTCAAGATCGCCATGGGCGTGCTCGACGCCGGCCGTATCGGCATCGCCTCGCAGGCGATCGGCATCGCCCGTGCGGCGTACGAAGCGACGATCGAATACGTGAAGGACCGCAAGGCTTTCGGCGCGGCGATCGGCACCTTCCAGATGACCCAGGCCAAGATCGCCGACATGAAGTGCAAGCTGGATGCAGCGCTGCTGCTGACGCTGCGCGCGGCGTGGGTGAAGGGGCAGGGCAAGCGCTTCAGCAACGAAGCAGCGATCGCCAAGCTGACCGCCTCGGAAGCGGCGATGTGGATCACCCACCAGGCCGTGCAGATCCACGGCGGCATGGGCTACTCCAAGGAAATGCCGCTGGAGCGTTACTTCCGTGATGCCAAGATCACGGAAATCTACGAGGGCACCTCGGAGATCCAGCGTCTGGTGATCGCACGCAACGAGACCGGTCTGCGCTGAGGTTCGACGGCCACGACCCACGGTCGTGGCCTGCCCGGTAGGTGCCGACCGTTGGTCGGCACGCGGGTGAGGCAGAATGTGCCCTCGTTTTTTGCCGGACATCCCCATGCTGATTTACCGAGGCGCAGGTTTCCTGACCCTGCTCACCCCCATCGCCACCTTGCTGCTGCTGATGTGGCTGTGGCCCGACCCTGCCGTTGCCAAGGGCAATACCTCACTGACCCAGTTGCTGATCGGATTCGGCATTGGCGCAGCAATCAATGTCGTGCTCGGCCTGGTGCTCAACCGCGGCCCGCGCGCGAAGGGCGAGCCTGCCCGCCATCATTTCTTCTACCTGCCGATGCAGTGGCCGTCGCTGGCGATCGTGGTCGCCTGCGCGGCGGTGGCGCTGCTGCGCTGAGCGGTAGTGCCGGCCGCTGGCCGGCAACCAGGCGGTGCATGTAGGACAGGGCAGTGCCGGCCGCTGGCCGGC
>DMZT01000080.1 GCA_003484865.1 Stenotrophomonas sp. | reverse complement strand
CGTCACGCAGGCCGTCGCGCAGGGCGGCATACCGCGATTCGTCGGCGATCACCGCATGGGCCGGGCGGTGCACGGCGCACAGGGCGACCAGCGCAGCGACCTGGCGGCCGGCGGCCAGCACGGTGACCTGATAGCGGTCCGGATGGCGCGCGATGACGTCCAGCGCGGATGCGCCGATCGAACCGGTGGCGCCGAATACGGCGACCCGGCGGGGGGCAGAAGCGCTGGCCATGGTTAGAACCCGAAGATTTCCTTGCCGAGTGCGAACACCGGCAGGGCGGCGAGAACGCCGTCGATACGATCGAGCACGCCGCCATGGCCCGGGATGATATGGCCCGAATCCTTGGCGCCGGCGTGGCGCTTGATCAGGCTCTCGTAGAGATCGCCCAGCACCGAGGCGAACACGGTGACCACGGCGGTGATCACCAGGCCGACCAGGTGGCCGCTGTCGATACCGGCCAGCCAGCCGAAGCCCAGTGCCACGATCAGCCCGGCGACCATGCCGCCACCCAGGCCTTCCCAGGTCTTGTTGGGGCTGATCCGCGGGGCCAGCTTGGTGCGCCCGAAGGTGCGGCCGGCGAAGTAGGCGCCCGAATCGGCGGCCCAGACCACGGCCAGCGCGGTCAGCAGCCACAGGTGGCCGTTGTCACCGCTGGCATGGATGAGCACCAGCGAGGCCCAGGCCGGCACGATCGCCAGGGTGCCGGCCAGCAGCTTGAGCGCACGCGCCGGGCTGCTCGGGCTGGCGCCGAAGGTGAAGAACCGCAGCCACAGCAGCGCCATCAGCCACCAGCCGATGCCGATCAGCGCGGCGATCTGGTACAGCACCAGCGAGCCGGCATCGGCCCACACGATCAGCACCATCAGCACCAGATTCAGCACCAGCAGCACGGTGCGGGCGAGGGTGTCTTCGACGTCGGCCAGCTTCAGCCATTCCCACAGGCCGATCAGGAACACGGCGGCCGCCGCGGCGGCCAGCCACTGGGTGGGCAGCATCAGGATGGCGAGGATGGCGACCGGCGCCATGATCAGCGCGGCGATGACTCGGGTCTTGGTCATGGGGAAGAGGTCTCGGTGGCCAAGGCGGCGATCTGGGCGCTGGTCAGGCCGAAACGGCGTTCACGCGAGGCATAGGCATCGATTGCCTGCTGCAGGACGGCGGCGTCGAACTCGGGCCACAGTACGTCGGTGAACCACAGTTCGGTATAGGCCAGCTGCCAGAGCAGGAAATTGCTGATGCGGGTATCGCCACCGGTGCGGATGAACAGGTCTGGCGGCGGCAGGTCGGCCAGGGCCACGCGGCTGCTGAGCATCGCCTCGTCGATCTGCTCGGGCAGCAGGCGACCGGCCGCGACCTCGGCAGCCAGTTCGCGCGCGGCGCGGGCGATGTCCTGGCGGCCGCCGTAGCTGGCGGCGATGTTCAGCGTCATCGCGCGGTTGCCCGCGGTGCGCTGTTCGGCCAGCTGCATGCGGCTGACCAGCCCGGCGCCGAAACGCTCGCGCTCGCCGATGAAACGCACACGCACGCCGCGCCGGTGCAGCTCGTCCACTTCGCGGTCGAGGGCATTGAGGAACAGCTTCATCAGCGCGTCGACCTCATCGCTCGGCCGGCCCCAGTTTTCACTGGAGAAGGCGAACAGGGTCAGCGCGGCGATGCCGTGGTCGAGGCAGAATTCGATGGTGCGGTTGACCGCGCGCGCGCCGGCACGATGGCCGATCACGCGCGGGCGACGACGCTTCTGCGCCCAGCGCCCGTTGCCATCCATGATGATGGCAACATGGCGCGGCATGGGCGCGTCGGAACTGCTGGTCGGGGCCTGGGACATAGGGCTCAGACCGCCATCAGTTCCTTTTCTTTCTCGGCGACAACACTATCGACGTCCTTGATGGACTTGTCGGTCAGCTTCTGGATGTCGTCTTCGCCGCGCTTCTTGTCGTCTTCGCTGATCGCCTTGTCCTTGATCAGGGTGGCGATCGCCTTGTTGGCGTCCTGGCGGATGTTGCGGATGGCGATCTTGGCGCCTTCGCCTTCCTTCTGCACCTGCTTGCCCAGCTCCTTGCGGCGCTCTTCGGTCGGCGGCGGCAGGTTCAGGCGGATGACGGTGCCGGCCACGTTCGGGGTCAGGCCGAGGTCGGAGGCATAGATCGCCTTTTCCACGTCCTTGATCATGCCTTTGTCGAACAGCGTGATGACCAGCGAGTGGCCCTCGGAGACGCTGATCGAGGCGACCTGGTTCAGCGGGGTGTCGGTGCCGTAGGCCTTGACGGTGATGCGGTCCAGCAGGGCCGGGGAAGCACGGCCGGTGCGGATGGAGGTGAGGGTGTGCTTCAGAGCATCGATGCTCTTTGCCATGCGCGTCTGCGCGTCCTGCTTGATTTCGTTGAGCATCGCCCGAATCCTGGATGTAACTGGGAATCGGGCGATTATAGGCGAAGAAGGGCCTTCGCCGGGCCGTTCAGGGCGCCCGGTGTGGGGCGCCGCTCAGGCTCAGCTGTTGTCGCGGCCCTGCACCAGGGTGCCGATGTTGTCGCCGTGCAGGATCTTGAGCAGCTCGCCCGGCTGGCCCATGTCGAACACACGCAGCGGCAGATCGCTGTCGCGGGCCAGCGCGAAGGCGGCCGTATCCATCACTTCCAGCCCGCGGCGGATCACTTCGTCGTAGGTCAGGCTGTCGAAACGGACCGCGTCGCTGTACTTGTTCGGGTCCTTGTCGTACACGCCGTCGACCTTGGTGGCCTTCAGCAGCAGGTCCGCGCCGATCTCGATCGCACGCAGGGCAGCGCCGGAATCGGTGGTGAAGAACGGGCTGCCGACGCCGGCGGCAAAGATCACCAGACGGCCCTTTTCCAGGTGGCGGATGGCGCGGCGACGGATGTAATCCTCGCAGACGTCGTTGATCTTGATCGCGCTCATCACGCGGGCCTTGGCGCCCAGCTTCTCCAGGGCGTCCTGCATGGCCAGCGCATTGATCACGGTGGCCAGCATGCCCATCTGGTCACCGGTGACCCGGTCCATGCCGCCTGCGGCCAGGCCGGCGCCGCGGAAAATGTTGCCGCCGCCGATCACCAGGGCCACTTCGGCACCGG
>DMZT01000079.1 GCA_003484865.1 Stenotrophomonas sp. | reverse complement strand
CTCGGCGAAATCGACCGGCGCCGGCGCGCAGCCCTGCCCGCGCAGCACATCGCCCAGCATCTGCCAGCGTTCGTTGCAGCTCGACAACGCCTCATCGTGTTCCAGCCGGCGCAGCATGAAACGGGCTTCATCGGCGGACAGCTCGCCATCGATCAACGACGACAGCTGCTGCCGGTAATGGGCGTCGAATTTATCGGGGGACGCGCCCCGGGAAGCATCATTGGACATATCGTGGCTCATGCGCGGCTCTTCTCGCGGGTGGCGCTGCCCACATCGAGCAGCGGCCGAAGTTCAGTGTCGATCGCCTCACGGGCACGGAAGATCCGCGACCGCACGGTGCCGATCGGGCACCCCATCTTCTGCGCGATTTCGTCGTAGCTCAGGCCGTCCACCTCGCGCATGGTGATGGCCGA
The DNA here is from genome assembly GCA_003484865.1 of Stenotrophomonas sp. Lineage (GTDB taxonomy): Bacteria > Pseudomonadota > Gammaproteobacteria > Xanthomonadales > Xanthomonadaceae > Stenotrophomonas. Next base: position 2,540 of record DMZT01000079.1, on the reverse strand, counting down.
TCGCAGTTCTTCAGGCAGCGCGGAGACCGCCTTCATCACCGTCTGTTCCAGTTCCTGGCGCATCAACTCGCGTTCGGGCGTGTCGGTGTCGCGCAGGCGGGTGCCGCTGTCGTACTGCTCGGCGTCCCCGATCTCGATGTCATCGGTGGGCGGGCGGCGGTTGTGGGCGGCGAGATGGTTCTTGGCAGTGTTCACGGCGATCCTGTGCAACCAGGTATAGAACTGGGCGTCGCCGCGGAAACTGCCGATCGCGCGATACGCGCGGACGAAAGTGTCCTGGGCCACGTCCTGACATTCACTCCAGTCCGCGATGTAGCGCCCGATCAACGCGATGACCCGATGCTGATACTTGCGTACCAGGACATCGAACGCCGCGCTCTCGCCACGCTGCACACGTCGGACCAGCTCCAGGTCCAGCTCCTGTGGTGTTTCAACCTCGGCCATGGGGGGCCGCACTCCTGTCAGCCCAACCGACGTCGGGCAATGAGACTGCCAATCCCGGGAAAAGTTCAGCGCTCGATCACACAGCGCCGCACCAGCTTTTAACCACCGTTCCGTTAAGGTTTCCGATCCAGGCAATGAATCGACGGTATCTCTCCCCCAGCTATAGGGATTTGACGGGGAGGAAACAACCTCTGGATCATAGCCCCCTTCTCCATACACAACCGGATGGAACGTTCCCATGCTCTCAGGCTTCGATGGGCTCCGCTTCTCGCATTGGCACCCGCAGATCCGTGACGATGGCGTCGTCGTGCTCAGCCTCGACCGCCACGACAGCAGCGTCAATGCCATGTCGCAGGACGTGCTGCTCGAACTGGGCGACCTGATCGAGCGGATCGCGATGGACCCGCCCAAGGCGGTGGTGATCCAGTCGATCAAGGCGGCCGGCTTCATCGCCGGAGCGGACCTGAAGGAATTCCAGGAATTCGACCGCCGCGGCACCGTCAATGACGCAATCCGCCGTGGCCAGAGCACCTACCAGAAGCTGGCCGAACTGCCCTGCCCGACCGTCGCGGCGATCCATGGTCATTGCCTGGGCGGCGGCACCGAGCTGGCCCTGGCCTGCCGTTACCGCGTCGCCTCCAACGATGCCTCCACCCGCATCGGCCTGCCGGAAACCCAGTTGGGCATCTTCCCGGGCTGGGGCGGCAGCTCGCGCCTGCCGCAGCTGGTGGGCGCCCCGGCGGCGATGGACATGATGCTGACCGGCCGCAACCTGTCGGCCTCGGCCGCGCGCAACATCGGCCTGGTCGACAAGGTGGTCGCACCGGCCGTGCTGCTCGATACCGCGGTGTCGCTCGCGCTGAAGGGCACTACCCGCCCATTCAAGCAGCGCGCGACCGCGTGGATCACCAACACCTGGCTGGCACGCAAGCTGCTCGCCCCGCAGATGGCCAAGCAGGTCGCCCGCAAGGCGCGCAAGGAGCACTACCCGGCCCCCTACGCGCTGATCAACACATGGGCACGCACCGGCGGCAGCCCGATCCAGACCCGTCTGGATGCCGAACGCCGCGCGGTGGTGAAGCTGGCCGGCACCCCGACCGCACGCAACCTGATCCGCATCTTCTTCCTGACCGAACGCCTGAAGGCGCTGGGCGGCAAGGACCACGGCATCCAGCACGTCCACGTGGTCGGCGCCGGCGTGATGGGCGGCGACATCGCGGCATGGTCGGCTTACAAAGGCTTCAACGTGACCCTGCAGGATCGCGAGCAGCGCTTCATCGACCCGGCCATGGAACGCGCGCAGGCGCTGTTTGCCAAGCGGGTGAAAGACGACAGCAAGCGCCCGGCCGTGGCCGCGCGCCTGAAAGCCGATCTCGCGGGCGAGGGCGTGGCCCAGGCCGATCTGGTGATCGAAGCCATCATCGAAAACCCGGACGCCAAGCGCGCGCTGTACCAGTCGCTGGAGCCGAAGATGAAGGCCGATGCGCTGCTGACCACCAACACTTCCTCGATCCCGCTGGACGAACTGCGCGACCACATCCAGCGTCCGGCGCAGTTTGCCGGCCTGCATTACTTCAATCCGGTCGCGCAGATGCCGCTGGTGGAAATCATCCATCACGACGGCATGGCGCCGGAGACCGAGCGTCGCCTGGCCTCGTTCTGCAAGGCGCTGGGCAAGTTCCCGGTGCCGGTCGCCGGCACGCCCGGCTTCCTGGTCAACCGCGTGCTGTTCCCGTACATGCTTGAAGCTGCCACCGCGTATGCCGAAGGCGTGCCGGGCCCGGTGCTGGACAAGGCCGCGGTGAAGTTCGGCATGCCGATGGGCCCGATCGAACTGCTCGACACCGTTGGCCTGGATGTGGCCGCCGGCGTAGGCAAGGAACTGGCGCCCTTCCTCGGCCTGCAGGTGCCGGCGGCCCTGGCGACCGTGGAACAGGGCAAGCGTGGCAAGAAGGACGGCCAGGGCCTGTACAAGTGGGAGAACGGACGCGCGCAGAAGCCGGACGTCCCCGCCAATTACGAGGTCCCGGCCGATCTGGAAGACCGCCTGATCCTGCCACTGCTCAACGAAGCGGTGGCCTGCCTGCATGACGGCG
>DMZT01000082.1 GCA_003484865.1 Stenotrophomonas sp. | reverse complement strand
ACCGGTCGCCAACGGTGCACCGCCGCCGCCGCGCCCGATGCCGGGTGCCGACCGTCGTCCGGACAGCCGTGAAGTGCGTACCGAGGTCAACCGCATCATCCTCAACAGCCTGAAGTCCGACACCATGGACCCGGCCGACACCCAGTATCTTGGGCAGCTGGTGGCGGCGCAGACCGGCATGAGCCAGGCCGAAGCACAGGCCCGCGTCACCGATGTGCAGACCCGCCTGCGTGCGGCGCTGGACAACGCCAAGGTGCAGGCCAAGCAGGCGGCTGACGATGCCCGCAAGGCAACCGCCTACGCCGCGTTGTGGCTGTTCATCACGCTGCTCATCGGTGCGTTCATCGCCAGCCTGAGTGCCACCTGGGGCGGCCGTCGCCGCGACCTGTGATCCTGACCACCTCAAGGGAGGAAACACCATGAAGTACATTCTGCTGTGGATGCTCGGGATTCCGATTCCGCTGCTGCTGTTGTTCGCGCTGCTGCGCTGACCGCTCACCCATCAGGCCGCCTTCGGGCGGCCTGATGCGTTGTAGGGACCCGATGTTGTAGAGGCGCTGGGCGCTCGCTGCGGCGTGGCTGTCTGAACGAGTCAGGGAGGTGGAGAAAACCTTCACGTTGCGGGCATCGGCCTTCGTGCCCAATCTTCCTGAATTCATTTAAGCTTTCACCATTGCGGCCCCCATTCATATCGGAGATGGGTCGCGCGTCACCCCCGTATCCCCCCTTTTTCCAGGACCCTCTCCATGGCGGCTTTGCAGCAGCGCACGATCGATCTCATCCGCAGCCACCAGGAGCCTGTGCTCGCCGCATGGGCCGGCAATCTGGCCGGTACCAGCCAGGCGCAGGACGGCCGCCTTTCATCCCGCGAGCTGGATGTCCAGGTCCGCGAGTTCTGGCGCCTGTTCCTGGATGCGCTGTCGGCCACCGACGTGAGTGCCGTCGCGCGGGCAGAGTGGCAGGATATCCGGCGTTTCCTGGAGGAACTGTCGCGCGAGCGCGTCCTGAAGGGATTCAATTCCGCGGAGACCGCCAGCTTCATCTTCTCGCTGAAGCGACCGCTGTTCGACGTGATCCAGCAGGGGTATGCCAATGACCCGGCGCACCTGGGCGACCAGCTGTGGGCGATCTCCGAGCTGATCGATCAGCTCGGGCTGCACACGGTCAGCGTGTTCCAGAAAACCCGCGAAGACGTGATCCAGCGCCAGCAGGAAGAAATGCTTGAGCTGTCCACGCCCGTGGTGAAGCTGTGGGACGGTGTGCTGGCGCTGCCGATGATCGGCACGTTGGATTCGCAGCGCACCCAGGTGGTGATGGAGTCGCTGCTGCAGCGCATCGTGGATACCGGTTCTGAAATCGCCATCATCGATATCACCGGCGTGCCGACCGTGGATACGCTGGTGGCCCAGCATCTGCTGAAGACTGTCACCGCCATCCGCCTGATGGGCGCCGATGCGATCATCAGCGGCGTGCGGCCGCAGATCGCCCAGACCATCGTGCACCTCGGGCTGGACCTGCAGGGCATCGTGACCAAGGCCAATCTGGCCGACGCACTGGCGCTGGCGCTCAAGCGCACCGGCCAGACCGTCACCCGGACCGCGCGCTGAGATGGAGCGCATCCCGATCCTGCAGATGGGCGATCTGCTGCTGGTGACGATCCAGGTGGACATGCATGACCAGCTGGCGCTGACGCTGCAGGACGACCTCACCGAGAAGATCCGCAGCACCTCCGCGCGCGGTGTGCTGATCGACATTTCCGCACTGGATATCGTCGATTCGTTCATCGGCCGCATGATCGCCACCATTTCGTCGCTGGCCCGGATCATGGATGCCACCACCGTGGTGGTGGGCATGCAGCCGGCCGTGGCAATCACGCTGGTGGAGCTGGGGCTTACGCTCAGTGGCGTGCGCACCGCGCTCAATGTGGAGCGTGGCATGAAGCTGCTGCAGCGTACCGACGAAGACGAAGCTGCCTCATGAGTGCGTCCAGTGGTTCGCTGCCGATCCGCATCGAGCAGGACGTCGTGCTGGCCCGCCAGGCCGCACGCCAGATCTGCGTGGCATGCAAGCTGCGTCTGATCGACCAGACCAAGCTGGTCACGGCCGCCAGCGAGTTGGCCCGCAACGCCGTGATCTACGGCGGCGGCGGGACCATGGACTGGGAGGTCGTGGAGAAAGGCCTGCGCAAAGGCGTCCGGCTGGTCTTCGCCGATAACGGGCCCGGCATCCCCGATGTCGCGCAGGCCCTGACCGATGGCTGGTCATCCGGCTCGGGCATGGGCCTGGGGCTGTCCGGTTCGCGTCGCCTGGTGGATGAATTCGAACTGGAGAGTGCGCCGGGGCAGGGCACCCGCATCACGATCACCAAATGGAGCTGAACTTCGCCGGCCAGGTAACGCGGGTCGTGCTGGTCGAAGAAACCTCCCAGGTCGGACAGGCCCGGCGCGAAGCGCTGGCGCTGGCCGATCATGTCGGCCTGGATGAAATGGACGCCGGCCGCGCGGCGTTGGTGGCCACGGAGATGGCGACCAACGTGCTCAAGCATGGGCGCGGCGGACGCATGTACCTGTCCGTGGTCTGTGGCCGCGGCGGTAACGGCGTGGAGCTGTGCACCGTGGACACCGGTCCGGGCTTTTCCCTGGCCGAGTGTCTTCCAGACGGCTACTCGACCGGGGGCACCCAGGGGTTGGGGCTGGGTGCGATCCAGCGCCAGGCCACCGTGCTGGATGCCTGGTCCGATGCCAAGGGAGCGGTGGTGGTGGCGCGGATCTACGGCAGTCGTGCGCCACGCGATATCGATGTGGCCTACGGTGCGCTGCGCATTCCGATGCGGCACGAGCTGGCCTGCGGCGATGCCTGGCATATCCGCGCCGACGGACCAACCGTGGCGGTGACCGTGATCGATGGACTCGGCCATGGACTTCCCGCCGCCGATGCCTCGCGGGCCGGCGTGGAGGCGGTCGCGCACACGGCCGCGGGCGGCGCACCGGCGTTGATCACGGTCACC
>DMZT01000081.1 GCA_003484865.1 Stenotrophomonas sp. | reverse complement strand
GTAGAACTGCCCCTCCATCGCCGAGACGTTCACGATGTGCTTGTCACGCTCGGGCGAGCGCAGCATCAGCGGCTTCAGGCGCGCATTGATGATGAACGGCGCGATGGCGTTGACCAGCTGGGTTTCCAGCAGCTCGACCGACGGCACTTCGGCCATCAGCATGCGCCAGGAGTTGCGACCGCGCAGATCCACCTGCTGCAGGTCCTGATCCAGCCGGCCATCCGGGAACAGGTGCTGCTGGGCGACCAGCTCGTCCTCCAGCAGCGGCACCTGCGACAGCTCGGCGGCACGGGTCAGGCCATTGGCGGCGTTGAAATCGCGCCCCTGGACCACCGGCAGCGCGGCCGAGGCGGTGGTGCCGAGCAGTTCGGCACTGCGCAGCCCCTCGTAATCGCCGATCAGCTTGCGCAGCGTCTCGGGTACCTCATGCAGCGCGGCGGTTTCGCCGGCCATCATGTGCGCATAGAACTGCGGCGGTCGGCGCACGGTCTGGCAGGCGTTGTTGATGATGAAATCCAGGCGCGAACGGGTGGCCAGCAGCTCGTTGCAGAAGGCCTCCACGCTCGGGGTATGGCGCAGGTCCAGGCCGTACACCTGCAGGCGGTGGCCCCACACGCCGAAGTCCGGCTCTTCGGCGTAACGCGCGGCCGAATCCCGCGGGAAGCGCGTGGTCACGATCAGTTCGGCACCGGCCCGCAGCAGCTTCAGGCCTGCCTGGTAGCCGATCTTGACCCGGCCGCCGGTCAGCAACGCGACGCGACCGGTCAGGTCCGCCGTCTCGGTGCGCTTGACGAAGTTCAGCTCGGCGCAGGCCGGGCACATCTGGTCATAGAAGTGGTGCAGCTGGGTGAACTTCTGCTTGCACACGTAGCAGTGGCGCAGTTCCGGGGAATGCACCGGTTCCGGCGTGGGTGCCGCATTCTCGCCGTTGGAGGCGTCATGCAGACCGGCCGCGTGCGGCGGGAAGTAGTTCGGGGTGCTGAATACCGGCTTGCGGCGCAGGGCGCGGATACCGGTCTGCGCCAGCAGCGCCTCGGATTTGGCCACCTTTTCCTGATGCCGCGCCTTGGCCTGCTGCTTCAGCTTGGCCCGGCGGGCCTTGGGCTCGGGGTGATACACCTTGGCCACCACCTGGTGCAGGCGGACGCGATCAGCCTCGGGCAGCGTATCGAGCACGCTGCGGTCGGCTTCGATGGCCTCCAGCAGGTCCAGCGCGGTGCGCAGGCGGTCGGTCAGGGGCAGGTCGTCGTCGGCAGGGGGCAGGGCGGTGGTATTCAATTCAGATCCGGGAAAAGCGGCAGGATGACGGGCATGGGGCGCCGCGCGACGGCCCCTGACGGGGGCATCCGCCAGCAGCCCGGGGCATACGGTGGGAGGCTATTGTCCCTGATCCTGGGATTTGGTGCTGATCAGGCGGCACCCATGCAGCCCGATGTGCAGATGGCCGTGGGGGTCATTACAGCTGGTTGCCGCCGGCCTGGGGGCTTCAGCGCACCTGGAGCGAAGCCTGCAGCGCCGTCGCCAGCGCCGCGTCACCATTCACCAGCTCGGTCCACTTCAACGTGAGGCCGTTCCGTTTGCCCTTGGACACCAGCTTCATCCCGTCTGGATCGATGGTCAGCGTATAGGTCTCGTCGCCGATCTGGACTTCCCGGCGCAGTGGTTTATCGAGTGGCGTCATGACGTGCTACGGCTTCGGCGGCGCTGCGTGTTTCGGCTCCGCGGAGCTCTCGGTGCCATGGCCGGAGTCCTGCTCCTCGGAGGCCGCCGTGCCACTGCCACCCCCGGGCACGTTACGCGCGGCCTCACCACCCGCAGGCGCCGTCGCGGCGGCAGGCTGCTCGATCGCATCGGCATGCTGGCCTTGCTCGTTACGCTCATCCTGGCTGCAGGCCGACAGCGCGAGGGTCGCGAGGGCACTCAACAACACGATTCGCATGGCGATTCTCCTGCAGTGATGACGAATCCGGTTTGTAGCGCCGACGCCGTTGGCGATGCGTGATCACCCCGTTGATCACTCTTTGACGACAACCGCATGGAGTACCCTTGCCGCCGTCGATGCTTAGCCGTTCCGTGGTCTACGGGCGGGGAGCCGGCGTGTTACGGAGCAGAGTTCACATCATGAGTATTCCCGAGGGATTGGACGGGCATCGTCGGGGGCAGGGCCTCACACGACGAGGCTTCCTTCTTGCGGTCGGTTCGGTGTCGCTGCTCGCGGCCTGCCGTGACAAAGCGCCTGCGGTGGCAGCGCCGGCTGCCACGGCGCCTGCGGCAAAGACCGACACCGCCTTCCTCGACCTCTCTCATGCCCTGACCGGCAAGACCGATCTGGACCCGGCCACGGCTGACCGGATCGAACAGGCGTTTGCCACCCTTCAGCCAGCGCTGCATGCGCAGTTCCCCGCCTTGGTCACCCTGGCAGGACAGGTCAGTGGCGCGCAGGCGCTGATCGCGGCCGCTGGCGATGCCAAGCCCGCGGCCCTGGCCATCATCACCGCGTGGTACACGGGCACCGTTGGCAAAGGCGTGCATGCCGTGACCGTGTCCTACCGCGATGCGCTGATGCAGCGCTGCGTGGATGACGGTCTTTCACCGCCGACCTACGCCCAAGGTGGCCCCGCCTGGTGGACCGCTGAGCCGCCGGCCCCGATTCGCGCCCACGCCTGAGCCTGCGCGGTCCCTTTTTCCCTGTTATCGATCTGGAACCCCTCCCATGAAAGCTCCGGTTTTCCGTGATGGCGACGCCGATGCCGACGTCGTGATCGTCGGTTCGGGCGTTGTCGGTGCATTGATCGCCCACCAATTGGTGCGCGCCGGCAAATCGGTCCTGGTCCTTGAGGCCGGCCCCCGTCTGAACCGTTCCGACGTGGTCGAGAACTGGCGCAACGTCAGCTTCGAACGGCGCATCGGCAGCGATTTCCAAGGGCCGTTCCCGCAATCGAAATTCGCCACGGCGCCACTGTACTTCCCCGCCAACGACTACGTCGGCCTGACCGGCCCAGATGCCAGCAGCTTCCATCAGGGCTTCATCAAGGCGGTCGGTGGCACCACCTGGCATTGGGCTGCCTCCTGCTGGCGCCATCTGCCGGTCGATTTCAAGATGCAGTCCGCCTACGGGGTCGGGCGCGATTGGCCGATCAGCTACGAGGACATCGAGCCGTACTACTGCCGCGCTGAAGAGGCCATGGGCGTCTCCGGGCCGAACGACCCCGCGCAGCAGAGCCCCTCGGAGCGCTCCAGGCCGTACCTGGCCGACATGATTCCGTGGGGCAACGGCGACAAGGTGTTTGCGGAGGTAGTCAATCCGCACGGCTACAACCTGGTGCCGATTCCGCAGGGGCGCATGATCAAGCCCTGGAATGATCGCCCCGCGTGCTGTGGCAACAACAACTGCCAGCCGATCTGCCCGATCGGCGCCATGTACAACGGCGTCCATACCGTGCAGGCCGCCGAAGCGCTGGGCGCCAAGGTGCTGGCCGAAGCGGTGGCGTACAAAATCGACACCGATGCGCAGAACCGGGTCACCGCCATCCACTGGTATGACAGCGACAAGGTCAGCCACAAGGCTACCGGCCGCAGTTTCGTGATCGCCTGCAACGCGCTGGAAACGCCACGCCTGCTGCTGCTCGCTGCCAACGAACAGAACCCGAACGGCATCGCCAATTCGTCCGACCAGGTCGGGCGCAACATGCTGGACCACTCCGGCTTCCACTGCTCCTTCATTGCGGACCGCCCGATCTGGCTGGGGCGTGGCCCGGCGCAGTCCAGCTGCATGGTCGGGCCACGCGATGGCGCGTTCCGGTCGGAGTATTCGGCGACCAAGATCATCCTCAACAACATCAGCCGGGTGGCGATCGCCACCGACCAGGCGTTGAAGATGGGGCTGGCCGGTGAGGCGCTGGACGCGGAAATCCGACGGCGCGCGATCTACGGCGTGGACCTGTCGATCAGCCTGGAGCCGCTGCCCGACCCGACCAACCGCCTGACGCTGTCCACGACCCGCGTCGATGGCCACGGCCTGGCGTGCCCGGACATCCATTACTCGCTGGGCGACTACGCGCGCAAGGGCTACGACAAATCCTGCGAGCAGCTGCGGCACATCGGCAAGCTGTTCAACGCCGAAGAATTCGTGATCACCACGGCGCTCAATGCCAACAACCACATCATGGGCTCGACCATCATGGGCGCGGACCCGCGCGATTCCGTGGTGGATGGCGATTGCCGCGCGCATGATCACCCGAACCTGTGGCTCCCAGGTGGCAGCGCGATGGTCTCGGCCAGCGTCGTCAACAGCACCTTGACCATGGCCGCGCTGGCCCTGCGCGCGGCCGATGCCATCGAGCGTGCGGCATGAAGACCTTCCTGCTCATCGCATTGGGCCTGCTGGCCGGCGTCAGCCACACCGCGCGCGCCGACGACGCCGTCGAACGTGGGCGCTACCTGTCCGTGGCCGCGGACTGCGTGGCGTGCCACACCAGCCCGAAGCAGGGCAAGCCCTACGCCGGCGGCTACGCGATCGCCTCGCCGCTGGGTGAGATCTGGGCGAGCAACATCACCCCGTCCACGTCCCACGGCATTGGCAACTACACGGAGGCCGATTTCGCCAAGGCGGTCCGCGAGGGCGTGCGCAAGGATGGTGCCCGTCTGTATCCGGCGATGCCGTACACCTCGTACGCCAAGCTGACCGACGAGGACATCCACGCGCTGTACGTCTACTTCATGCAGGCGGTCGCCCCGGTCGATGAGGAGGCACGTACCACCGAGCTGCCATTCCCCTTCAGCGTGCGCTCGTCCATGGCGGTGTGGAATCTGCTGTTCCTCGACAAGACCCCCTTCAAACCTGATCCGGCGCAGAGTGCCCAGTGGAATCGGGGTGCCTACCTGGTGGAAGGGTTGGCGCACTGCTCCAGCTGCCACAGTCCACGCGGCCTGATGATGCAGGAAGTGGGCGGCAAGGCCTTTGCCGGTGGTTCGCTGGGCGATTGGTACGCGCCCAACATCACCTCGCATCCGATCAGCGGGATCGGCGGGTGGACCGATGACGAACTGGCCCAGTACCTGAAGACCGGCCGAGCTGAAGGCAAGGGGCAGGCCGGTGGCGGCATGGCCGAGGCGGTGAAGATCGGAA